>JAMORO010000037.1 GCA_027063505.1 Sulfurimonas sp. | reverse complement strand
TGTGGCTCCGGATGCTGGATTCGAACCAGCGACCAAGTGATTAACAGTCACCTACTCTACCGCTGAGCTAATCCGGAACATTTGAAAGTTACTCTTAAAAAAATGGTGTCAAGAGAGGGACTTGAACCCTCGACCCCCGGCTTATGAGACCAGTGCTCTAACCAGCTGAGCTACCGTGACATCTTTTAAGAGGGTGGAATTATAACCACACAAAGCTTTTATTTTCCTTTGATAGACAAAATTTCTTCTTTATCTCTTTTGTTAAACCTATTATGATAGAATCGCACTTATAAAAATAAAAACTATTATGCAAGAGGTATAAAATGAACTTTCAACCATTAGGAAATAGAGTTTTAGTAAAACGTGTAGAAGAAGCTACAACAACAGCAACGGGTATAATCATCCCTGATAGTGCTACAGAGAAACCAACTGTTGGTGAAGTAGTAGCTGTAAGCAAAGAAGTAGAAGTTTTAGCAAATGGCAATAAAGTTCTTTTTGGCAAATTCGCTGGAAATGAAGTTGCATTTGAGGGAACAAAATATATCGTTTTAGATGTTGAAGACATCTTCGGAATCATAGGTTAAGGAATAGAACATGGCAAAAGAGATTATATTTTCAGATACAGCAAGAAATGCATTAGCTCGTGGAGTTGAAAAACTTACAGATGCAGTAAAAGTAACAATGGGACCACGTGGTCGTAATGTTTTAATCATGAAAAGCTACGGTGCTCCAGTTCTTACAAAAGATGGTGTTTCAGTAGCTCGTGAAGTAGAACTAAAAGACAAACTAGAAGATATGGGTGCACAACTTGTAAAAGAGGTAGCATCTAACACGGCTGATGAAGCTGGTGATGGAACTACTACTGCAACAGTTCTTGCAAACGCTATCTTTAGTGAAGGTCTTCGTAACATCACTGCTGGTGCAAACCCTGTAGAAGTTAAACGTGGTATGGATAAAGCTTGTGCTGTCATTTTAGAAAACCTAAAAGATGCTTCTACAGCAGTAAACGGTAAACAAGACATCGCTCAAGTTGCAACTATCTCTGCAAACTCTGATAGTGCTATCGGTGACATGATCGCTGAAGCTATGGATAGAGTTGGTCAAGATGGTGTTATCACTGTTGAAGAGGCTAAAGGTATAGCTGATGAGCTTGATGTTGTTGAGGGTATGCAGTTTGACCGTGGTTACTTAAGTCCTTACTTCATTACTAACCCTGAAAAAATGGTTGCTGAGATTGAAAATCCTTGGATTCTTTTAGCTGATAGTAAAATTTCTTCTTTAAAAGATTTACTTCCAGTTCTAGAGCAAGTTCAAAAGACTTCTCGTCCACTTCTTATTATCGCTGAAGATGTTGAGGGTGAAGCACTTTCTACTTTAGTTGTAAACAAACTTCGTGGTGTTCTGAATATCTCTGCTGTTAAAGCTCCAGGTTTTGGAGACAGAAGAAAAGCTATGTTACTTGACATCGCTACACTTACTGCAGGAACTGTTATCTCAGAAGAGACTGGTCACACACTTGAGGGTGCAAACATTCAGATGTTAGGTCAAGCAGCTCGTGTTATCATCGACAAAGACAACACTGTTATAGTTAATGGTGCTGGTGCAGATGAAGCAGTAAAAGCTCGTATAGCAGAGATCAAAGTTCAGATAGAAGCAACTTCTAGTGAATATGACAAAGAGAAACTACAAGAGCGTTTAGCAAAACTCGCGGGTGGTGTTGCTGTTATCAAAGTTGGTGCAGCTACTGAGACTGAGATGAAAGAGAAAAAAGATAGAGTTGACGATGCACTCTCAGCGACCAAAGCAGCAGTTGAAGAGGGAATCATCATCGGTGGTGGTGCAGCACTTGTACGTGCAGCTTCTAAAGTTTCTCTAGACTTAGAGGGTGATCAAAAAATCGGTTGTGAAATCATCTTGCGTGCTATAAAAGCACCTATGAAACAGATAGCAGCAAATGCTGGGTTTGATACAGGTGTAGTAGTAAACGCTGTTGAGACTGCAAATGATGATACAACGGGATTTAATGCAGCAACTGGTAAGTATGTAAACATGTTTGAAGCAGGTATTATCGATCCACTTAAAGTGGCTCGTGTAGCTCTTACAAATGCTACTTCTGTTTCATCTATGCTTCTTACAACTGAAGCCGCTATTTACGAGATACCAGAAGAAGTTTCAGCAGGTGCTGATGCGGGTGCTGGTATGCCTCCTCAAATGGGAATGCCTGGTATGATGTAAGCGAGATTTTTTCTCGTTTACTCCCTATCTAATCCTCTCTTCACCCCTTATACTCTCAATGTATTGACTTATTAAGATATTACAGTTATAATTTAAAACTATATAATAATGGATAAATAATTTAGATGCAAAAGAAGCAAAAAAAGATTTTAGTAGTTGATGATAGTCGCGTTGTTCGTAGCATGGTTAAACGTGCTATTGCAACTTGTTCTGAGATTCATGCAGAGCTTATTATGACAGAGTCTTATGCCCAAACTGAAACAATTATCCAGCAACATGACTTCCATGTAGCAGTACTCGATGTTACACTTCCTGATGCACAAAACGGCGAAGTGATTGACCTTTTAATAGCACAAAATGTACCGGTTGTTGTCCTCACAGGAGGCATTAACCAAGCAAGTAAAAATGTTATTCTCCAAAAAGATATCGTTGAATACATCACTAAAAGTAATCCACAAAGTTTAAACTACATCGTTACAAGTGTAAAACGCATTTTACATAACTACGACTCCTATGTCCTCGTTGTAGATGACTCAAAGTTAGTTCGTTCTAAAACACGTAAGAACCTTGAAAAACTCCATATAAATGTCATAGAAGCAGAGAGTGGTCAAGAGGCTATTCATATTCTTCAAGACTCCAAAGAGTATATTCCTTTAGTTGTTACAGACTATGAAATGCCAGATATGAATGGAATGGAACTCACAATGGAACTGAGACAGAGTTACTCTAAAGATAGACTCGCCATTATTGCTCTTAGTAGTAGTGAAGATAGTAAAATTGCTACAGAATTTTTACGACATGGTGCAAATGACTTTATCAAAAAAGCCTACACAACTGAAGAGTTCGCAGTACGAATAAATGTTAACCTTGAACTCATCGACCTCTTTAGACAAGGAAAAGAGACTGCTAGTAAAGATTTTTTAACAGGTCTTTACAATAGACGATTTTTCTTTGAGAGTGGTGTTCCTATCCTTGAAAAAGCCAAACGTAAAAAACATAACCTTGCTGTGGCTATGCTCGACATAGACTTTTTTAAAAAGATAAATGACACTTATGGCCACGATGTAGGGGATATAGCGATTAAAGAAGTTGCTGTTATACTCAACAAGTTTTTACGTAACAGTGACCTTATCTCACGTTTTGGAGGAGAGGAGTTCTGTATTCTTATGGAAGATATTTCTCTTGAAAATGTTACATCAAAATTTGAAACGATTAGAGAGTATTTTGAAAAAAACATTATAAAAACAGATCAGCATGAACTTGGTTATACCGTTTCGATAGGACTCTTTTATGGTATGTCAAACTCTCTTGAAGAGATGATTACACTCTCTGATAAAGCACTCTACGAAGCAAAAGAGAATGGTAGAAATAGATTAATTACACAAACTAAGATAGAGGAATAAAAATGATTCACTTTAAGAACATCTCAATAAAAATCAAGATGGCTATACTCGCACTTGTACCACTAGTAGGGCTACTCTATTTTTCATCAGCACTTATTAAACAGAGCTATGATGAAAATCACAATATGGAAAGTATAAAGAAAATTGTACTCTTTACAACAAGTATGAGTTCTCTCGTTCACTCACTTCAGAGTGAACGAAGTGTAAGTGGTGGATACCTAGCAAGTAGTGGTAAAAAGTTTTCACGAGAGCTCAATATAGATAGAAAAAATGTTGATACAAAACTTACAGAATTTAAGGACTTTGTTCACTCACTCGATATGAATAAATACTCAAAAAAATTCCGTACTACAATTGAGAAAACACTCAGTCAACTTACACAACTAGAAGCAGTGAGAAAAGAGATAGGTCAAGGGAGTATCTCACTCAAAGATATGCTTGACTACTACATGGATGTTAATGGTGCTTTCTTAAGTTCTATCGCAGAGATAGCAAAGATGTCAACAGATGCAAAAATCTCTATGGAACTGAATGGATATAGTGCTTATGCCCTTGCCAAAGAGAAAGCAGCAGCACAAGAAGCGACACTTAACTATGTCTTTATAAAGAATGCATACCCTAAAAATATCAAAGATAAAGTTATAGCACTTAAAGCACAAGAAGATAGATATATGAACTCATTTTTAAAACGAACAGATGAGTCAAATATAAAATACTATGAACAGAAGATAAACTCTCAAAGCATCAATAAAGCCGATGAAGTCTATCTACTAGCGACATCAAAATCAAAAAACTTTGGTATTGATAGCACTAAAGCATTTGATATCTTACAAGCAAAAATAAATATCTTTAAAGAGATAGATACAAAACTAATAGAGTATCTATCTTCTCAAGCAACACAAAAAATGGAAGTTGCTAGTAATAAGTACTATACATATTTAATAGTGAGTATTTTTGTAATTTTATCCACTCTTATTATTGCTGTTTTTGTATCTAAAGATATTGTTCGTTCTCTACACAACTTTAGAGTTGGACTAAAGTCATTTTTTGAGTTTATTCGTCGAGAAACAGATATGACTAACCCTATAGATATCGATGCAAAAGATGAGTTTGGACAATTAGCAAGCATGGTAAATGAAAATCTAGAGAGTATAAAAAAAGAGTTAGAAAATGATATGCTCTGTACAGGTGAAGCGGTGAGTGTTCTGGCACAAGCACAAGCAGGTTATATGAACACTCGTGTAAATGCTACAACTCAAAACCCTCAAATTCAGACACTTATTAGCTCTATTAACAACCTAATGGATACATTTGAAGAGCAGATAGGAAAAGATATCACTAAAGTTCTTGAAGATATTTCCAAAGGAAATCTAAATGCAAGAATAGAGAATGAGTATGAAGGTCTCTTTTTAGAACTCAAAAACTCTACAAACAACATTGCACAGACTATTGAAAACTTATTTATAGAATCAGGTGAAGCGCTTAATGCTCTTAGTCAAGGAGATTTAAGTACCCGTATTACAGGAGAGTATGTAGGAGACTTTAGTATCGTTAAATCTTCAATAAATGATCTTGTAGAGAAACTCTCTAATATCATAGAGGGTATAAACATTGGTTCAACACAGATACAACTCTCAGCCTCAGAAGTAAATGCATCAAGCCAGTCAATCTCACAAGGTGCGATACAACAGGCTTCATCCCTTGAAGAGACAACAGCAGCCATAGAAGAGATGAGTGGAGCAGTAAGCGAAACAGCTAAAAATGCTACTCTTACAAACTCTATAGCAGAGACATCAGCTGAGTTATCTATCAAAGGTGCAGATGCAGTGGCTAAAACAGTAGAAGCTATGCAGACGATTGCAACTCGAATTGAAGTTATTGAAGATATCGCTTATCAGACAAACCTACTTGCACTTAATGCAGCTATAGAAGCAGCACGTGCTGGTCAGCATGGTAAAGGTTTTGCTGTAGTTGCAGCGGAAGTTAGAAAACTTGCAAAACGCTCTCAAGTAGCCGCTACACAGATTAGTAAAATAACAAAAGAGAGTGTTGTTGTTTCTGTCCAAGCAGGTGAGATGATAAAAAGTGTTGTTCCAAAGATTGAAGAGACAGCGAAACTTATTAAGCAGATAGCAACTGCTGCTAAAGAGCAAGATATAGGTATTGGTCAGATTACACAAGCTATGAATGAGCTAGATAAAGTAACACAGATCAATGCTACTTCTTCTCAAGAACTACTGAGTGCATCTGATCAGTTAAGCATACAAGCAACACACCAAAATGATCAAATGAGCTTTTTTATTCTTCCAGAAGATCAAAGTAAAACACAATTAAATACTTATGAAAATAGAAAAAAAGTAGTGCCCACAGCCATTACAAATAAACCAAAACAACTTATGCCAACAGATGAAGAGAGTATAGATCTTCGTGAATTTGACATATTTGATTAAATACAAGGAAAAAATATATGAAACTTCTCATAGTTGATGATGCAAAACTCATACACTTTATGGTAAAAAAAATTTTAACAGCCCAAGGAATTACAGATATAGAGTATGCAGATGCTTTTGATGGAGATGAAGCTATATCCGTAGCAGATGATTTTCAACCTGATCTTGTACTTTTAGATGTAGTTATGCCGAAAAAAGATGGTATTGAAGCACTTAAAGAGATTAAAACTAAACATCCACAGATGAAAGTTATAATGGTAAGTTCTCTTGGAACTGAAGATAAAGTGAGTGAAGCACTCAAACTTGGAGCAACAGCATTTATCCAAAAACCTTTTGATGAAGAAGAGTTAGCTAAGCATGTTAAAAACAGTATCTAAGGAGATATAATGGCGATTAAATTTTTTGGAAACTACCTTCTAGATAAGGGTAATCTTACAGCAGAACAACTTACCCAAGCAGTCGAATACCAATCTCTCAAAAACCTCTCTTTAGGAGAGATAGCTGTACGAGAAAACCTTATAACACTCAAAGATGCAGAGACTATCAATGATAAACAGAGAGTCTTAGATAAACGTTTTGGAGAGGTTTCCATCTCGCTAGGACTACTTACAGAGAAGCAGATAGAGATGCTTTTAGCAATCCAAAAAAAAGAGAAGATCTTTTTTGGTGAAGTTATAGTTCAAAAATATTTTATATCTCAAGAACTACTAGATCAAGAGTTAAAAACTTTTGAAATAGAGCAACAGCTAGAGAGTGTTGCACTCAATGAAGAGATAAATGCACTTGATAAAGATGGAGTGATTAAAGATAGCATAGCAATCTTTCAAAAACTATACTCTCGAATCGTACATGACTACATAAAGCTTGTGAGCATAAACCAGAAGTGTGTTACTCGCGAAGGTTTAATCGCTCATCAAAAAATGAGAGGAGACCTGCACTTAGATTTTGCCTTACAACCTGAAGATGCTGTCTCTTTAGAGATTTCACAAAAGTTCTTAAAAATGGAATTTAATACTATTGATGAGATGGTAGTTGATATTATCAGCGAGTTTGTAAATGTTATTCTTGGAAATATCGCTGTAAAACTTAGTGAGAATAGTGTAAAAGTTGATTTAACACCACCAACTATTCTCAAAAATGAAGAGCTTAAGAGTTCTGAGTATTTAACATTTGACTTTGCAACAACACATGGGAGTTTAACACTTTACCTAAAACTATAGAGTGCTAAACCTACTCCTCATTGATTGTTTTAATAATCTCATAGATGGAGAGCTCTTTTTGAGCACTTCCCATCTCCCATGCAACCTTAGGCATTCCATAAACAGTTGATGTCTTTCTATTTTGAATAAATGTCTTTGCACCAGCCTCTCGCATATTTTTTAAACCTGTTGCACCATCATCTCCCATACCTGTAAATATAAATCCTAAAGCATTAGACTTCGCAACTTTTGAAATAGAGTTAAAGAGAACATTGACACTCGGTTTATGAGAATTTACTTTTGGAAAATCTTTTAATTTTATAAAAAATTTCAAACCTATCTTTTCTATCTCAATATGTATACCACCTGGTGCTATATAAATAGTATTCATACAGAGTATATCACCATCCTCGGCCTCTTTTACAACTGAGTGTGTGCAGAGTTGATTTAGGCGTTTGGAGAGAGAAGAAGAGAAGCTTTTAGGTATATGCTGTACAACAACAATAGCTGGGTGTGATTTTATATGAGTAAAAACCTCTTCTAAAACCTGTACCCCACCCGTCGATGAACCAATAGCAATAATTTTAGCACTTGCGACGCAATCATCTATTTTTTCTTTCTGTTCTATATTTTCAAACTCTAAATTTTGTTTATAGTTGATGTTCGCTTTAGCAACTAAACGAATCTTCTCAATGAGCTCATCTTTATAAGATAAAAAGAGTTCATTGAGATTTGTTTTTGGTTTTTCAATAACCTCTGATGCACCTAAACGTAAAGCATCTATAAGTGCATTTGAGCCTATACCAACAAGTGTCGAACAGATGATAACTGGAGTTGGTCTCTGTTCATTAATCTTTTTTAAAAAGGTCAACCCATCCATCTTTGGCATCTCTATATCCAAAATAAAAAGATCCGGAAGTCCCACTTCACTAAAGATTTTCAAAGCATCTATTGGATTCTCTGCACTCCCAATTAACTCTATATCTTCCATCTCTTCAAGAATATTTTTAAAGCCATTACGAACAGTTAAAGAGTCATCAATCACAAATACTTTGGTCATAAAAAGAGGACCTCACTTCCATCATCCTCACTCTTCTCACCCTCTTCTGCATTATAAGAGTCTTTTAAAAATTTAGTAGAGTTTTTAAGTGAATCTTGAAAAAGATAGACATCACTAAAAACTCTATCTACAAAATACTGGTTAATATAAGTATTTATATCCTCAATAATTGCACAAAGATAAGAGATAGAGTCTTCATGTTTAAGGAGTGTTGCGACATCCATCTGTGCAATAAACTCAGCGAACTCTTTAAAAATAGGCGCTATATGTTGTGTATATGTTGATGATAGAAATACATCATGAACATCATACATATTTTGAGTTAAAAGTTCTATATCATCTTGAGTGAATTCAGCCATAGATATCTTCTCACTCAACTCTTCAAGGTCTTGAGAGAGAAACATCACTTCACCTTCATAAGTATCTAAAAACTCTTCTGTTACTAATTCTGACATTCTATACTCCTCTCTAAACTACAACTTTAAAGATTGATGATTCAACTTGTTCTAAACCTTCAATCCCTAAACCATTTAAGTTTTCAGTCTGACTTATTATCAGATAACTACCACTCTTCATATTTTTCATAATATTTTCTATAACTTTTTTTCGGGTCTCATTATTAAAATAGATAAGCACATTACGTAAGAACACTATGTCAAAAGTTCCTATTGAATAGTTTACTTCTAAGAGATTATTTGTCTGAAATTTAACATTTTTTGCAAGTTCTCTATTGATAAGAAACATCCCTTCATATTTCCCTTTACCCTTTAAACAGTACTTCATTCTAAACTCTTGTGGAATTTTCTCTGACCATGTTAGTTGATAGAGTCTCATACGAGCCTTTTTTACAACATGAGAGTTTATATCTGTACCGAGTATCTCCCACCGATTTGCAGGAAGTAAACTATCACAGACCATAGCTATAGAGTATGCCTCAGCACCTACTGAAGCTGCTGCACTCCATATCTTTATCTTTGTCGCACCTCTATACTCTAAGAGATACTTTTTTAAAAAACTAAAATGATCTTTTTCTCTAAAAAAGTAAGTTTCATTTGTGGTCACAAGGTTTAGCATCTCTATTTTTTCACTATTTTCACGAATACAAAGCTGATAATACTCCTCAAAAGAGTGTAGTTGAAAATAAAGAATACGTTTATAAAAGCGTGACTCTAAAAGAGCCTGTTTACTCTCACCTAAGGTGATTCCAATCTCATTAAAAATAAGTTCTGTAAACTTTTGATACTCTTGCTTTGTTATATTTATCATCTTATGTATTACCTAGCTTTTCTAAAATAGCATCACCAAGATTTTGCATATTTATTTTACCAATAATACTAACAGCACCCGCTTCTAAGAGTTCTGATTCCATTGCATTGTTTGACATATTTGTATGTACTAAAACAGGTATTTCTTTGTAATATAACCGGTTTTTTATGTTAACAATCACCTCTCGCCCACCCATTTTTGGCATCTCTAAGTCTGTTATAAAGAGGTCTACTCCCTCTTGTGGATGAGAGTCTAGATACTCTGTTAAAAAAAGTCCATCATTAAAGATTTTATACTCTACACCTAAACGCTTAAAAAGTGCTTCCACTATACTTCTCACAAAACGGCTGTCATCTGCAAAAAAGAGAACCTTATCTTTTACTTTTTCTACTGCACTCTCTTCAAAATGATAATTTTCTCTTTGAATAGTAGTATCAAACGCATCTAAAAGCATCTTATCGCCATCATAGATACTACAGAGTTGACTCTCCCCTTCAATAATCACCTTAGAAATAAATGTTGACTTCAGATTGTTTTGTGAATTATCACTCATATTTTCAGCTTCAATAATACAGATAGCAAAAACTTTTTTAACGATAATGCCAAGCTTATGTCCACCATAGTTTGCAAGTATGATAAGTTCATACTCTTCATCTTCAAGCTGTCTATTTCCATACCATCTATCAAAATAGATTAATGGTGTCATACTGTTACGAATATCAGCTGTTGCAAAAATAATATTTGTTTCATCATTATTATGAGAAATTTCTATCTTCTCATCAAAGACTATAACCTCTTCAATTTTTGAGACATTCATTGCATACCACTCAGCATTTGAGCCCTGAAAAACCAAGTACTGGTTTAAGTCATTGGAGTCCGTAGAGACTAGCTTAAAAAGGTCTAATTCATCATCATCTTCATCATCAAAGTAGTATAACTCATCTTCTAGAGATCTATCTTCCATCATGATCCTTTTACCGTAGATAACTCCGAGATCTCTAAAATCTCATCACAGTTTAATATAGCTATATGTGTATCGTTATACTTCGCCATATTTTGAATAAAACGCTGTTCTATCTTACATCCGAACTCTAAAGACTCTTTAATATTCTCTTGGAGTAGATTAGCTACATCGTGTACCTCATCAATGATAAGTGCAATGTTTCTCACAATAATCATTGATGTTTTGGCTCCCACTTTCGTTTCACCTAAACCAAAGCGTTCTAAAAGATCTACAACAGCAACAATGCTCCCACGAATATTAGTCACCCCTTTAATAAAATCTTGCATCATAGGTACTCGTGTAAATGTCTGATACTCAATCATCTCACTTACATCTGCAACATCAATGGCATAAATAGCACCACCTGATTTAAAGAAGAGATACTGCTGGGCATCCCCTATCACAAATAACTCATCCTCGTAATCTAAGTCTAAATCTAAACTACTCATATTCATCTACTCCACCACCCTACTCTTAAGCTCAATAAGCCTTGGAATATCAAATATAAGTGCAATCTCTCCACTTCCTAAAATAGAGCCACCACTTACTCCAACTAAGTTATCAAAAACCTCACCAAGTGATTTAATAACAGTCTGGTACTCACCTAAAAGTTCATCTACTAAAAGCCCTACACTCTTTTTACCAAAATATACAATAACAATATTTTTTCTTTTTGTAAGACTCTCTTTCTCATTTAAGAGTGTTCGAACATTCAAAAGAGGGAGCATCTCACCACGAAGGTTAATAAACTCATTATCTCCCATATTCTGCTCCTCTTTTGGTGTTAACTCTATACACTCTTTTATATTTTCAAGAGGAATAATATACTTAGTCTCTCCAACTTGCACTAAAAAGCCATCAATAATGGCAAGAGTAAGAGGAAGTCTAATAGTAATTTTACTCCCCTTTCCGAGTTCAGATGCTATCTCTATAGTGCCTCTTAAGTCCTCTATATTTCTACGAACAACATCCATTCCAACACCACGACCTGAAATATCTGAAACTTTTTCAGCAGTTGAGAGTCCTGCTTCAAAAATAAGCTTATAAATATCTTCATCACTTAAGTTGTTGTTTTTATTTACCAAACCATTTGCGATGGCTTTTTCAAGGATTTTATCTCTATCAAGACCTTTGCCATTATCCTCTATCTCTATCACGATACTTCCAGAATCGGGATAAGCTCTTAGGTCAACTCTCCCTTTTGCACTTTTTCCAGATGCTACTCGCTCTTGAGGCAGTTCAATACCATGATCTATAGAGTTGCGCAGCATATGGACTAAAGGATCAGAGATACGTTCTACCACTGTCTTATCAAGCTCCGTATCTCCACCTGAGATTACAAACTCTATATCTTTACCTATTTTTTTCGCTGTATCGTTTACTATACGGTTATACTTATTAAAAGATTCACCTACTTGAACCATTCTTATATCCATAATCCCATCACGAACATGTTCTAAAAGCTCTTTCATACTATTAGCAGCTTCATGAAGCTCTGAGTTCTCTTCCTCTTCATCTTCACTTGAAACTAAACTAAGTATCTTTGAGTTTGCTATAACTATTTCACTCATATAGTTTATAAGTTTATCTATCTTATTTGAGTCTACTCGCAGAGAAGAAGATGTTTTCTTCTTTATAGTAGGAGCTGCCTCTTCTTGTGTAGTCTCTACTACTACAGTAGTTTCTGCTTCATGCAGCTCTTGTGTAAAAGAGTCAACTGTTGTAAACTCAGTTTCAATAAGTAGTGCTTGAAGTCTCTCCTCATTTCGCTGCTTGCAGAGAGTTTCATAACTCCCCTCCTCATCACTTAAAAAGATTATTAGGTCAACATCATCTTTTATAAATTCAAAGACATCAATAATCTCCTCTTTAGAAGATGCACCTAAAAATAGAAGTTCAAAACCGATATAAGGGAGCATTGGGTCAAGCTCTTCTAGGAGTGGTATGTTATCTGTTATTGCTAGATTTTTGAGAACTTTACCCATGCCGTCTAAAAACTTAAAAATAGCATTTATACTCATACCTGTTGTAAAAAAGTCTTTGTTAAAACGAATGGAGATATGCCAAGAGAGTGCTGCCTCATCTACACTGTTTTCTAATGCTACAACTTCCTCTTTTTTAACACTCTTCCCGTTGATATATACATTTAGTGCAGCGGTTAACTCCTCACCATTTGCTTTATCATCACTACTTAAAGGCTCATCATCAACTGCCGCTTCTATAAGCTTCTCAACATGATCCTTACAGAGTAAAAAGAGTGAAACCATCTCTCTATTAATCTCTATCTCACCCTGTCTTATCTTGTCAAATAGATTTTCACCCGTATGTGTAAATGCTACAATCTGATCAAAACCAAACATTCCTGCACTACCTTTTATAGTATGCACAGCACGGAAAATAGCTCCAATATCCTCTTCAGTTACACTCTCTTTCTCCATAGCGACAAGAGCATTTTCCATCATCTGAAGTTGATCATCACAATCTTCTAAAAATATCTCTAACTCTTCATTCATTAAGTAAGTCCTAGTGGAGTTTCACAGCGGGAGAGTTCTATCTGTTGGAGTATACTTTCTGGTATATTTTGTAGTCTTAATTGGATATTTTTACTCTGAGCAGTTTTTACAAAAGAGATAAGAAGTTGTATTCCAACCATATCTATTTTTCCAACAGTTGCCATATCTAAAATAATCTCTTTAGACTCTTTTATAGCATCTAAAAACAGTGTTTTTAGTGTTTGTACTTCATAGATAGTTATCTCTTTGATATTTTCTATTAACATCCTTCTGTTATCCAAGAAGTTTATTTAAAACAAGTAGGAACTTATCTTTATTGAAAGGTTTTACTAACCATGCTTTTACACCAAGAGTTTTTGCTTCTTGTTGTAGTTCTGGTTTTGTTTCTGTTGTAAGCATAACGATTGGGATAAAACGCCATGATTCTTCTTTTCTAATCTCAGCTATCATCTCCATACCTGACATGATTGGCATATTAATATCAGAGAATATAAAGTCAATACTATTAGCTTTTAGAGCTTCTAAACCCTCTTTTCCGTTGTTTGCTAAAACTGCTTCGTACCCAGCCTCTTCAACTGCTCTTTTAGTAATATTTCGGATGAGGCTTGCATCATCAACGATTAGTATTTTCTTTGCCATAGTATCTCACTCTTTTTAAATATGCTGTATTCTATACTAACTGTTCTAAGATGGAGCTAAACTATTTAATTATGCGGCTGTTTTATATCTTTTTATTATACTAAAAGCATCACTGAGTAACTGAAACTTCTCTGTACTCTCTTCTATATCAAGTGTAGAGAGATCTGGGTGGTATGCTTTTGCAAGTTTTTTATAATGTTTTTTAATCTCACCAAGTGAGTCTGTCTCTTTAGCTTTTAAAAGTTTATATGCTTTTTCAAGTTCACTCTGTTCCTCTTCTATAGCCAATGATATATCTAAAAAGTACTCTAAAGCTTGCTTATTGTAAAGCATTTTTATAGGCACACCATAAAACTTATCTTTTGTAAAGAATTTACGAAGTCTCCCTTGCTGCTTTTGTGTCGTTATAGTGACCTCAAAAAGATTAAATGTAGCACTTTTAAGTCGTATATACCCTGCAAAATATTGTAAAACATAGAGGTTACACTTCTCGCACTTACTATCAAAAACAAGCTGACACATCGCATTATCATAAAAGGTCGTAGAGAGTGTTACAAGTTGGTTCTCTTTTGGAAGAAAATGTATGTGTATCGGTTTATCAATCCTCTTTACGAGTTCAAACTTTAGTTTTGGATTGTAGTGTTGTGTCTCTTTTTTATAGTAGGAGTAGAGCCACTTCATTAAAAACTTTCGTTTGTGATTTGACTCCCCTGTTATGGGAATGAAAATCATATTTTCTTTTACTTTTTTAACACTAAAATTAGTCTCAATAAAGCGAAGCATCTGAGTATAGTCATCAACAGTAGCATCGATTTTAAATATAGTATGTTCGACTGCTAAGAGTACCTGCAATATTCTACCTTCAGATTTTACAAAAATTAAAGCAAGTTATATACCAAACTTTGATAAAATTGCGATACTTATATTTAGAGGCTTTAATGTGCAAAACCCATTTACAAACGGACAGGTAAAAAACTACTTACTTTTCTATGCGAGTATCGTTGTTATTATGATTTTATTTTTTATTGCTAGTACACTTTTTAATGATGTGCAAAAAGTAGAAAAGAGGGTTTTTAGTACAGAGATAAAAGAGGTGAACACTACAGGTGAAGAGCCTATAGTAGAACAGAATACTACTTCAAGATTTAAACTTATGGATAGCATCTACTAAGAAGCTATTTTTTAGTAACTATATAGAGCTGTTCATGCCCTAATCTTTTTAAAATATCCATCACACTTACAAAGTCTTGAAACTTTGACTCTTTATCACTTCGAAGAACTACAGTCTGCTCTTTACTTACAGCTGAGAGTTTAGACTCAAGTGTCGCTAAGTCAACCTTCTCTTTTTCAAAGAACATCTCCCCTGCAGCATTTACATAAACAGTAACCTCTTTTTTAACATCTTTTTTATCCGTTGCTTTTGCCTCAGGAAGATTTACAGGAATAACACCCTGCTTTATAAAAGTAGCGGTAGTAAGGACCATTACAAGTAAAACAAGCATAATATCTATAAATGGAATTACATTTATAGAGTCAAAACGCTTATGACTTTTTTTACATTTTGCCATTACTTCTGCTTTTTCTCTTGTTCAACATCAAACTTTGTTAAGATTCTCTCTGCTTTTCTCAAAGTTATAGTATAAGCAACTATCGCTGGCATTGCTACTACAAGCCCCATAGCTGTTGCTTTAAGTGCCAGAGCAAGTCCAACCATAATTTTCTTAGCATCTACAGCTCCAACATCACCCATAGTATAAAAAGTAATCATAATCCCGACAACAGTTCCAAGAAGACCAACATAAGGAGCATTTGTCCCTATAGCACTCAGTACTCCGATGTTATCTGTTAAGTCTAAGTCTAAGTTGTCTCTATACTCATAATCTTCTGTTCTTATACTCTTATAGAACATCATACGCTCTATAAAGAGCCAAAGAGTCACAACACTCATAAGACTTAAAATCCCCATTACTCCATAGTCTAAGGCTTGTTCTGCCATTGCTAAAACGCTATTTGCTTCCATATTTTAATCCTATATATTTTTAAATTTTAGTTCTACTTTTGTTCCGCTACCAAACTCTGATGTAAAAAGAAGCTCAATAGCGTTTGCATCACAAAAACGCTTTACCATGCTAAGACCTATACCAAAACCCTGCATATTTGCATTTGATTGGTAGTAATTATCAAAAATCTGTAAAAGTTCCACCTCATCCATACCAAGACCATAGTCTTGAATAAAGAGAGAGTTATTCTTAATACTAATATCAAGTACTTTTGAATTTTGTGAGTATTTTACCCCATTATCTACAATATTGTCAATCGCTTTAGCAACTCCTTTCCTATCGTTCGTAATTTGTAAATTTTCTCCACTAAAGTTAAATTTAAAATGTGGATAGATTTTACTAAAAAAAACGATACGTTCCTCCACAAGTTCCGAAAGAGAGAACACCTCTTTAACATCTTCTCTACTCTGCATCTTTATCATATAGTCCAGTTCATTATATCGCTCTTGTAGCATATCGGCTGCACTCTCTATGCGAGCAAGTCTCTTCAAACTCTTTGTATCATCCAAACTCTTTTTTAGCATTTGTAAATTTGTTTTGATTGTACTTATGGGAAGATTCAGCTCATGGAGTGTCTCTTTAGAGAGATTTTGGAGGTTTGTTGTGTACTCTTTGAGTGGGTCAATGGCTAACTTAGAGATAAAGACTCCACTCAAAGCTGCAAAACAGATAAATACTATACCTAAAAGATAGATATTTTGGATATTTAAAATACTGAAAAAATAGTAAGCTAAAGAGACAAATCCTACTACAGTAATAAAGTAGTAGATAAAGATATGTAAACGAAGACTAGCAAACAAGTTTGTACCCTATCCCTCTGATGTTTTCTATCTGAAGTTCAGGGAGTAGCGTTTTAATACGGTTCACATAAACACGAACGGCACCATCACTGCCACCCGCTCCACTACTCCATAAACTATCTATTATCAACTCTTTTGGGAGGTTTTCATTAGCATGTTGCATTAAAAGTGTTAAAAAATCATACTCTTTTTTAGAGAGTTCTAACACTTCTCCATTATAACTAATACTCTTATGCTCTAAATCATGACTGAGTTTTCCAACTACAGTTGGAATCGTAGCCTGTGTTCGTTTAAGTAAAGCACTCAAACGCCATAGGAGTTCATCACTATCAAAAGGTTTAGTTATAAAGTCATCTGCCCCACTTAAAAAGCCCTTCTCTAACATCGACTTATCTTTATGTGAAGTTAAAAAAATAGCGGGAGTTTTGTCATCTGCTTTTCGTAAATCATGTAAAAGAGAGATACCATCAATCAGAGGAACATTTATATCGAGGAGGTAGAGATCGTACTTCGTATTAAAAGTAGCATCTAAAGCATCTTGTCCATTGGCAAAATGCTCTACTTCATAACCACTCTCTTCGAGTAGATCTACAAGAGTCTCACCAAAGAGGTGATCATCTTCAAGAAAAAGAATCTTAGTCAATAGACTCTATAGCCCAACTCAGTGTCTCACCTGCGAACATAGGAACAACACCACCATAGTTTGCAGGAACTACAAAAGGACGCTCCTCAAGAGTCACCTCTTTAAACTCAGGACAAATTCCATAGATACGTTGTGCATTATCACTTACGAAATCTTGAAGATTATCTAGTTTACCAAACTGGTCAAACACTTCACAGAGAAGCTGGAGTGCTATAGGAGCAGTAAAAACACCTGCAGCACAACCACAAGACTCTTTTGCATGTTGCGGATGTGGTGCTGAGTCTGAACCAAACATCACTTTAGGGTGTGCCTGAAGTGCTACACTCAACAGTGCATCTAAATCTTCTGGACGTTTTGCAATAGGCTTACAGAAGAGATGTGGTTGCATCATGCCACCAACAACATCATCAAGTGTAAGGATTAAATGGTGTATAGTAATCGTTGCATAAAGATTATCGAACTTATCTAACATATCTACTGCAGCTTTTGTAGTGATATGCTCCATAATAATTTTCAGTTTTGGAAATGAAGTCGCAAGTAACTCATATATAGACATAAACTCAGCCTCTCTATCCATCACAAAACCATCAGTTTCACCATGAACACACAGAGGAATCTCTAAGTCACTCATAGCTTGAAGTGTAGTTCTCATCTCCTCTATATCAAATGAGCTTACACCACCCTCAGAGTTTGTAGTAATTCCTGCTGGATATAGTTTTATAGCAGTAATCTCTTCAGCAACTGACTCTAAAAATGCTTTGTCATAGTTCTTATAAAACAGAGTCATATATGGTTCAAAGTAGTCATTTGGTACGGCTGCCATAATACGCTCTTTATAAGCAACAACATCATCTAAAGTTGCAACAGGAGGCACAAGGTTTGGCATAACAATAGCACCACTAAAAGAGTAAGCAGTAAGAGGTGCAACATTTTCGAGCATCACTGCATCACGAAGGTGCAGGTGCATATCTAGAGGCATTAAAAGAGTATGAGTTTTCATTTGTTTCCTTGTTAAATATATATCGCGATTATAGCGAAATTTCACTTTTTTAAAAAAGTGCTAGCTTCATAACTAGAAGCATTATAGAGATACTTAGAAGAGGAAAGAACTTGTAAACCTTACTTATCCCAAACTGAGGTTTCCCATCTATAAATATTCCTAACTGCACAGCAGTAACAATAAGTGCAGCTATAATAAAAAAGAGAAAAGAGCTTACAACTACAAAGTACCAAGCATATGTACTCAAGCCATACATATAAAGAACAACAGCACTTCCAAAAACTAAAAGATGCTGTATAGCAATACTAGTCTGCATCTTCTCCTCTTTCTTATGTACACGAGCGATCTTTAAATAGAGAAAGAAAAGAAATAGTGTAAAATAAAATATCATTATCTGAATACCCTTATAGAGATGCTTTTGCTTGAAGAATCAAAGCATTGATAGCGTTTTCATAAACTTTAGCTTCCTCTGCATCTGTAGACTCAAAACGAGTAACAAGTACTGGTGTAGTATTACTAGCACGAACAAGTCCCCACCCTTTTTCAAAATTTATACGAACACCATCTACATCAATAATATCTTTGATAGTTGGAAAATCTGAAGGAGGTGTCTGAAGCATCTCTTTAACACGATCTATAATTTTGAATTTTTCTTGCTCTGTAGTCTCTACTTTTAACTCTTCTGTAGAGTATACAACTGGCAGTTGTGCTAACTCAGCATCTAAATCTATCCCATCATGAACTAACTCAAGCATACGAAGTGTTGCATAGATAGCATCATCATAACCAAAATAACGGTTTTTAAAGAAGATATGACCACTCACTTCACAAGCGAGGTCTGCACCTGTCTCTTTCATCTTTACTTTAAGGTTTGAGTGACCAGTTTTATACATGATAGCATTACAGCCACGACGAGTAAGCTCATCGTACATTACTTGAGAACATTTAACTTCACCAATAACTGTTGGCTTATCCATCTTCATAGAGTAAAGAAGAGCCATCATATCACCCTTAATGTTGTTCTTATGAGTAAGTACCGCTATTCTATCTGCATCACCATCGTATGCAAACGCTATGTCACCATCTGTTTCTAAAAGTTTTTTAACATCTACAAGATTATGCTCATCAGATGGATCTGGGTGGTGGTTAGGAAAAGTTCCATCAGGATCTACATAAAGACCTTTTGTTTTTAACTCTAAAGCAGTAAAGATATCTTCAGTTACAACACCTGCCACACCATTTCCACAGTCGTAAACTATTTTAGTATCCATTCCTTTAAGGTGTTGAAACTCAGATACAAGAAAATCTACATAACGAGTTACTGCATCTATCTCAGTTACATCACGAGCCACTTCACTTGGCATCTCCATAGCTTCACACTCACGTCCAAGTGCATAGATATCTTCAGAGAAAAAAGGAGCTTTATCTACAGTAATCTTAAAACCATTATATTCGCTCGGATTGTGTGAACCTGTTATCATAACAGAAGCTGAAGGAGTGATACCATTCCACTCTTGATAATTTGTAAAGTAGTTTACAGGAGTAGGTACAAGTCCCATACCTAGAACTTTTTTACCACCAGCATTAAGACCACGAACGAGATACTCAAAGAGTATAGGAGAGTGACTACGTGCATCATATCCAACGGCTACATACTCACCACTAATCTTAGATGCTAAAGCATACCCTATACGAACAACACTCTGTTCATTTAACTCTTTTTCGTAAATTCCACGTATGTCGTATTCTCTATAAATGCTCAAAATTATCAACCTTTTTTTTTAATATTAGAATTGTATAACTTTTTTGGTTAAAAACTAATTATATATTTTGATTTTTTTATATCATTTATAGCTAAAGAAAACAGAACTTTTAACGAACAATCTTCGTGTACAATGACTTTTAAGAAAACATAAATGGAGCATACCATGATACATATACATAAAAGTCTTTTAATTACCTCTTCACTACTCTTAAGTTCAAACCTTTTAGCTTTTGGATTTGGAGATATTGGAGATGCACTCAATAAAGCAGGCAGTGCTGTTAACACAACACAATCTACACAAAAAGCATCATCAAGCAAAACTACTCATAAAGAGACACAAAAAGTTGTCTCTCAAAAAAGTACTAATGAAGGAGATATAAAAAAAGAGTATGAAAGAATCAGGTCTCTCTTTAATAAAGAAGAGTTTGATCCAAGACTACTGAGAAACTACATTACAGGCGATCCAAATAGCCCTGAAGAGGTTACCGAATGGGCTGAATCTATAAAATCCTATCAAGATTCACTTCCTGGAATAAAAGCATTTTTAGATAAGACATGGAAAACAACTACACTTGGAAATAGTAGAGAGTTTAGACGCTATCTACAGTGGTTTAACAATAGTGTAGAGGATGATATAAGAGAAGCTGTTTTTGATAAAAAGAGCAATCAATGGAAATCAGATCTTCTTAGTGGTGTTATTGAAAATGGATGGAAAGAGGAGTATCTAAAAAGAAGTCTCAAGAGTCAAAGTACAGTACGTGAGATTATGGGACGATACAACCGTGGTGCAACTGTTTTAGAGAACCAAAAAATCTTTGAAAAAATAGTAGATGGTAAATACTCAAAAAGTACTCAAAAATATATAAAAGAGTATAAGGAGCTTGGGAAGAAGCTAACACAAGCTAAAAAAGACAATATTAAAAATCAGAGACTTCCAGAGCCAGGCGCTTTTAATGCTAAAACAGTGAAGTTAGCTAAAGAGTTACTCAAAAAATCTGGTGTGAAATTTTCACACTTAACACTTATGCAAGATATAACACACTATATGAAAGTAGAACATGTTGACAATGCTTTTTATGTACAGAAAATGGATAAGTTTTATGTGAAGTTTGTTGCACAAAAGAATGGAAAGCACTATATCGTTGATGCTTCATTCAAAAAAGTAATCCAATGGCATCCAAATCCACAAAGAGCCTTCAACAAATGGTATCTTTATAATGTTGAGCAGATAGAACGTGGTGACCAGATACTAAAAAAATTCGTTCGTTAAAAAAGAGTGTTAGTCGATTTAAGTATCGACTAACTAAGCCTCTTGATTAAGGATTGAGAAACCTAAATCATGCATTGCACTGTCTACCATTTCTAAAGCTGCTTGCATAGTTTTTTGTGAGATTTCAGGAAGTTCTCCACCCCACATTCTTTCTGCATCTTTAAAACCTTGCAACATACCTTCACGACCAGCACGCATTCTATCTTCATCTCCACCTGAACCATTGATAACAAAGTTTGCCATTCTTTCTGAAGTCTGTTTAATACCAAAGATACCATCTTCACTCACTAGTTCAGCTGCCTCTTTTTGTGAAAGTTCAGCTATTGGTTTTCCACTGTAACCGACATCTTTGAGAAATGTTTGAAAGTCAGCATGTGCCTCTTCAAAACTAACCTCTTTAGAAACAAGTGTTCCTTGAATATTTACAGACTTTAACATCATAGCATTTGCTTTTTCAGTAATTTGTGCTCTTATTTCTGCAGCATCATCCTTACTTAATTTCTCTGTAAAGTTGGTTTTAACACTATTTGAATTAACTCCAGCATTGGTTGTTGTAATATTTGATAATATTTGCATAATATGTCCTTTTATTTAATATTTACTATTATACTACCTATATCGACATTCTTTACAAAAGGATTAAATATGACACCTAAAAAAATACTAGCTCTTACTTTATTAGCGACATCATTAACACTTCATGCAAGTATTGCAAGAGTCACACAACATACTACTCTTGAGAAACACAACTCCATTACACAGACTATCGCTTCTTTTTTAGTACAACGAGGGATAGAAGATAGTAAGGCTGTAGAGATAGCTTCTAGTTTTGTTGGTACCAATGAAGAACTGTTTTACATAATGACTCAAAACTATATGCATCAGATGGATATAAATTCAAAAGAGTTTTATAGTGAACTTGCCAAACTCTCTCTTCAAAAAAGAAAAGCAAGTTTTAATGACTACAGTTTTTTAGTAAAACTTACACAAACCCTTAAAGGACATGCTCTAAATAGTAAAACTTTTACTAATTTACACAATATAGCAACAAATAATAGCTTTTTACAAAAAGTATTTGCATAATTTCTTCAAATACTTTGTTTCTTAGAATTATTTAGTTATACTGTTGGCGATGAAAGATGAGGACCCAAGTTCATCTTTAGTGTGTAGGTTTGCTTTTATTGCATTTAGACCCCTAAAGACTCTCCAAATTTCGACTCCACTAATGAATTGATTTTCATAGTGAATTTTTTTATACAAGGCTAATGCAATGGCAGAATTACAAGACGGTAAAGTTAAATGGTTTAACGACGAAAAAGGTTATGGTTTCATAGAACAAGACAATGGTGGTAAAGATGTATTCGTACATTTCCGTCAAGTTAATAACAACTCAGGTGGACGTGTTTCACTTGCAGAAGGTCAAAGAGTAACTTTCGAAGTTGGTGAAGGTCAAAAAGGCCCTCAAGCTGAGAACGTAACTCCACTTTAATTAGTGACTAAACCCCTCTTCTGGGGTTTTATAATCCCCTCCCCCCACATACAACTAAATATCCAAAAACACTTTTAATTTTAAATTTATCTTACTATAGATAACGATTCAAAGTACAATTTTTCATCTCATTCAACTTAGTAAACATTGATTTAGTTTATTCATCATATGTATAGACCTAGTAAGCAGTATATATAAGAGATGAACTACAAACTCCTCCAGCTAATATTGAAGATATCCAAAGTCAGTAATTCACTATATCTTTCTTGAATAAGACAAAAATTATATATGATATTAGAATTAGTAATTAAAAATATTGGAAGATTTATTATGGAAAGCTTAAATAGAGGAAATTTTATTAGTAATACTCCCAAGAAAACTTGGAAGTATTATAAAAGTATTTAAGTTAGATTAAAAACTATACCAATACATAGTTCTATTGACAGGAGTTGCAGGATAATCACCATTAGCTTGAATATCTCCAGTATCATAAACACCATCATCATACTTATCATCTAAAGATTTAATCTTATCTGAAGGAACATTCTCTACTTGAATATAGTTACCATTTCTATTTCCTCGAGTACCATATCTAAAAAGATAATTACCACCATAAGGACTAGTTTTAGCAACAAGATTCTCATCTGTTTGAGAAGCATCCCCAGACATAAAACCTGCACCAATAAGCTCTTGCCAAGCACAAGCATATTCTCCACCACCAAAAAGCCCATTACCATTACCACCTGTACAACCAGTAGCACCTAGTTCTGTAACTCTATCTTGTGGATCATCACCAGGGAGATAACCATATTTATCTTGATATCCGTATGTTGCAGCAACTATACCATCCACATCTGATTTAACTCTTTTTAACTTTGCATTATCAATCATAGACTTACCTTTAAGCACACCACCAAGTAGTAACCCGATAATAACTAGAACAATTGATAATTCTACTAATGTAAAACCTTTTCTCATTTTGTATCCTTTTTTTGAAGTTTTTGTAGTATACCCCAAATTATATTTCAATAGCAAGATGTAAAAAAAATTTACATCCCTTATATAAAAATATTATTTTGGTAAAGATATAAAAATATAGGGATTATTCTCTCTATTTTCACACTTCATCGTACCATTTAAGAGTCTAATCACCGTATTTACCTGATAAAACCCTATACCCGTACCCTCTTGCTTAGTTGTATAAAAAGGTTCTGTTAGCTTCTGTATATGCACAAAAGGCGCACCACTATCACTTATCTCTATACTAATCGTGTTATCTTTCTCTTTGATTATAACACTTACCTCTATTTCACTGTTTACTACTTTCTTATCTGCGATATTTTCTAATATATTGTTTACTATAGTCTGCAAGTAAGTAGGGTTTATATTTGTCTGTACATCACCTTCTATAGAACACACTAAAGAGTAGCGTTCTGTATACTCCTTAAAAAAAGATGCTATGGAAACACTTTTAGAGACATGTTTCTCAAAAGTCATCAAGGAGTTTGTTTTTAATATAGTCAGAATCTTATTCACTTTTTGATTGATCGGTTCTGTAGAGTTTTGTAAAAAGTCTATAAACCTACTTTTCTCTTCATCACTCTGTATATTATCTACATTATACTGCATCGCTTGAAAAAATTGTAAGATATTTTTTAAGTCATGTGCCATATATGTTTGCATTTTTGCTATTTGAATAAAGTTCTCATTAATAATACGTATTTTTGTGTGAATAAAGTTAAGTATCTGCATAACTAAAATATTTAAAATAATACTATTGATTATCATCTTCTCACCACGATTTGTCTTTACTTCCAAACATACCTTACCTTGAACTAGATTATCATTTATACTCTTTTTTACTTTAACAAATTTACTATTTGATGCTTCTATATGAAATATCTCTTTATCTGAATATCTAAGCTCATAGAGAATATTTTCAACACCTATATCTTTTAATATTTTTTTAGCATTCTCAATAAAGGCTTCTATATCATCGAACTTCTCACTCTCTATAGTAGAGAGTTGCATTAAAATACGTATAACATTTTTTAAGAGATGCTTAAAGTAGTAGATTACACCTATTGATGTGAGTCCAACTATAAGAAAAAGAATAGATATATTATCAATCAAGAGGGCGCTCTATATGAAACTTCTTTATAAAATAGTAGATATTTTCCCTACTACTATTGAGTAATTTTGCAGATTGATAGATATTAAAGTTCGTTCTGTTTAGTATACTTATAAGAAGCTGTTTTTGTGCCTCTTCTGAGGAGGCTTTCAATCCAGATTTTGGGTCTACACTAAAAGAGAGCTGTATATTTTCATCTTCTCTTTTTTTCTCATTTTCAATAAAAAAATCAGCCCTCTGTAGAGAGCTAAGTAGTGTTGGCATCTCTATAGGTTTAAGCAGATAGTCAAAAACACCCAACTCTATCAGCTCTTGAGCATAAGTAGGACTATCTTGACCAGTTAATACAATAACTTTACTATTTTGCTCAAAGAGTAATTTTGAAATAATAGCTCGCCCCTCAACATCACTATTCTCGTAAGGAGGGAGTCCAAGGTCAATAAGTGCAATAGAGATACTATTCTCTTGAATAACATCGTAAGCTTCCTCTTTAGTTTCTGCTTGAAAAACCTCATACATACCACTAAGAGCAAAGGCAAATTGTGATCGAAGTGCTTTATCATCATCCACAAGAAGGAGTGTTTTCATCCTGTCATTTTCCCTATCATATCATACATAGGACCCATAATACCTATCATAATGAGTCCCATAAAACCACCTACAAAGATTAGAATAGCAGGTTCAATAAACTTACCAATATTTTCAGCATAGTAATCAACCTTTTCATAATAGTAATTTGCGATAATATCAAGCTGTGTATCTAAAGTACCAGAGGACTCTCCAACACTCATCATCCTCAGCATAAAAGGTGTAAAAAGCTTTGTTCTTTTAAAGGCTGTAGAGAGTTGATGTCCTTTCGCTACATCATCACTTGCTTCAGTCAATGCTTTTTGAAAAAGTTCGTTATTAATATTACCTTTAAGTGTCTCTAAGGCACTAAAGAGTGGGACACCCGAGACCAGAGCCAACCGTAAGTACTCTGATATAAAGGCGATGTTAAAACCAGAGACAATATGTTTTATCACTGGTATTTTCAAGACTAACCCATCTGTCCGAAAACGAATAATCTTATTACGTTTATGCAGTACTTTAAAGATAATAATAAATAGAACAAGACCAACAAGAATATAGCCAATATATTCGGCCAAAAACTCTGACACTGCCATCATAGCTAGTGTTAAAGCAGGAAGTTCAATATCCATATCATTAAATAAGGAGGTCATTTGAGGAAGTACATAGATAATCCACACTAACATAGCACCCGTAACAACTACCATCGCAAAAGAGGGGTAAATAAGTGCTGATTTTGCTTTTTTCTTAAGAGCAAGAGTCCGTTTGAGAAATTCAGCGCCGCGCTTAAGAGTTGTCTCAAGTTGACCAGTCTCTTCCCCAATCTTAATAAGGTTTAACATCATAGTACCTATCACATCTTTATAGGGTTCAAATGCGACAGAGAGAGAGTTACCGCTGTTTATACTATGGGCAATTTTCAGTAGCATATTTTTAAAACGTTTATTATCAACATCTTCAGCTAAGTCACTGATACCTTGATAAAGAGGTAAACCTGACTTAATAACAAGATAGATACTCTCTATTAGTTCTATAACTTCATCATTACTAATTTTACCACTATTTGTGGGGATAAAAGGAGATAAAAACCCTGGAACAGTAATGATATTAAGGGGGATAAACTCCTGAAGTTCTAATCTTTGCAGTAGTTGAGAATAACTATCTGCCTGCATAACATCTGTAGTCGTACGACCATTTCTGTTCATGCTTTTAACTATAAAGGTCATTAACTTACAACTCGACTTACTTCTTCAAAAGTTGTTACTCCTGTAAGAACTTTAATAAATCCATCCTCTCGCATAGAGTGCATCCCTTTTTCCTGTGCTTTTTTGAGTATATCTAAGGTTGCTGATTTTTGAGAAATCATAGCTTCTAAATCTTCATCGATCTCTAAAATCTCTATAATCACTTGACGACCAGTATAACCTGTCCCATGACAATTTTCACACCCTACTGCTTTATATATAGTATGATCTGGATATTTTTCTATGACTCTTTGACTTACACCCTCTTGCAGTAGTTCTTCACTTGAGAACTCTTTCTCTTCCTTACATTTAGAACAGAGTTTACGAACTAAACGCTGTGCGATAACAGCTAATAAACCAGAACCTATAAGATAAGGAGGAATCTTTAAATCCCCCAAACGAGGAATTGTACCTATAGCATCATTTGTATGGAGTGTTGAGAGAACTAGGTGACCTGTGATAGATGCACGAACAGCAAGTTCTGCTGTTTCAGTATCACGGATCTCACCAACAAGCATAACATCTGGATCTTGACGCATAAAGGCACGAATGGCGGAGTTAAAATTATATCCTGCTTTCTCATTTAGTTGTGTCTGCTTAATAAAAGAAAATTTATACTCGATGGGGTCTTCTATTGTTAATATATTTTTCTTGAGGGAGTCTATCTTACGAAGTGCTGAGTAGAGTGTTGTTGTCTTACCACTACCAGTAGGACCAACAACAAGAATAATCCCATAAGGTTTATTAAAATAACCCTCTACTTTTTTTGTATTTTCTTCAGAGAAACCTAAGTGCATAAGACTTGAAAGGGATGAGTTTTTACCAAGAAGTCTCATAACAATATTCTCACCATGATTTGTTGGGAGTGTTGAGACACGAAGGTCAAAGTCTTCATTTAAAAAGTTATAACTAAATGCACCATCTTGAGGCTGTCTCTGCTCAGAAATATCTAAATCACTAATAATTTTTATACGAGCTACAATCTGCTGGTGGAGTTCTAGGGGAAGTGCATAGTAGTGTTGTAAAACGCCATCTATCCTAAAAAAGATATTACTGACAGATATCTCTGGTGTTATATGAATATCGGTTACTCTATCTTTTACTGCATTGTTTAAAACAAGATTTACAAGATGTGGGAGATTAATCTCCACACCCTCAAGAGTCTCTTTTACCATTTTTTTTATCTCTAACTCTATCGGATTTGAGAGTTGATGGTAGTATATCTGTGCATAACGAGCGATGGAGTTGTTATCTCCAACGACAAACTTTACCTGTCTATGCGATATTTTACGAATGTAATCTTGAGTTACAAGATCATTAACCTCTTGCGTTGCAACAACTATATACTTATCATCGACACTAATAGGCAGAATATTTCTTGAAGTTGCTATCTCTTGGGGGACAAGCTTCAGTGCTTCCATAGAGGGAACAACATTGTCAAGATTAATAAACTCAAGATTACTTTGAATGGCTATCGCTTCTGCAATCTCACTTGAGGTAATAAAGTCTAAATCTTGAAGAACCTCTCCAAAGAACTTAGGACTTGCCTTTTGTACATCAAGTGTAACTTTAATCTGAGATTCATTGATAAAGCCAAGCTCTTCAAGAAGCTGACCTATGGGTTTATTTTGTGACATATTTTTGCCTTAATTGATTAGTAAAGAAAAAAAAATCTACTATCATTAGATACCTACTCCAGAACCACTTCCAGGAAAGCCGGTTCCACTTCCACTTCCACTTCCACTTCCACTTCCACTTCCACTACTATTTGTATCAGCCGGATCAATAGTAATCACATACTCTTTTTCAACTTCTCTGCTGCTTGGTGCATCTTCTGTAGCTTTACATGTAAAATGAGCGGTTCCATTAGAGTCAGGTGCACTACTGAAGTTTGGTGAGCTAAAACTAATACCATGGGCATTACTTGAATTACAGCTTATAGTTATACCAGTGATATTGTTCTCCACATAGAGTGTTGCACTATAAGAGACACCCTCTTTTGCATCAGGCAGTCTACTGTTTATAAACTTCATAGGATTATCATTACAACCAACCTCACTTTGTAACTCTGCTAATGTCATCCAGCTCACTATATCATCATATTCATCACTTGGTCTATCAATATAACCTGATGTAGTATTGTCATCTACCTTCGTTGAGGGAGAATAGATATTTACTACATTAGGAGACACTGATGTATCTACCTTTGTTTGCATATTTGCATTTGCACCGGCAGATGCTACTACAAAGGCTACATTGTTTATTGTTCGAGCAGGAGAGCGAGCATTATCAACTACACTTAAGTTAGTTGATGAAAAAGCACATACATCACTTAGTTGAGATAAGTTTGTGTCAGGATAATAAAGAAGTTTCATTTTTGTACCTGTTACAGGAGTAAGATTTTGATCAAAGTTTGCTACAGTTGGAAGTTCGGGGAACTCAAAAGTGTACCCTATTACAGCGTCTTTTGCAGCTCTTACATCCTCTTTTGCTTCAGCAGTTCTACTCTTCTCACGCATAATCTTCACAGCTTTAAAAGAACCACCAACTACAACACCAACAATGGTGAGAACTATCGCTAACTCGATGAGGGAAAAGGCACTTTTTTTCATTATAAATCTCCTAGTTGTATTATTCGTTGTTGTGTCGCATTATAAAGAGGATGCGCACTATTTACACTCTTTAAAACTTTTTTATAAAGTTCCTGTGCTTGTTTAAAATTTTTCTGTATATCTTCACTTCTTGCATAGGAGTAAAGTACATAAGGGTTACTTTTATTCTTCTTATATGCCATCTTATAAAATGTCGTAGCTCTCTCAAGATCTTCTCTTTTTTCAAAGTATGAACCAGTAAGTAACATTAACATTCCCGTTCTATCTAACATAATATAGGGAGAGAGATTAAGATAGTAATCTTGCTGATTATTTTCAACTGCCCCATAAGCATAAGAGTAAAGAAGTTTCCCCTGATACTGCTCCTTATCTATAACAGTTTTTGCTTCAAACCAAGCACCTCGTTTTCCGTAAAGATAACAGAGGTTATTTTTTACTTTTTGATTTGTATTACCTGAGGCTAAAAGCATCTCATAGTACATCATCGCTTCAGATTCATTCCCACTTTTGTAAGCATTATCAGCCTTTAAAACCATATTTGAATTTACAAACTTTGAAACTGTTGGTCTTGTTGATGTAGTTGTCATAGGAGTATTAGTACTTCTAGCATCTTTTTTAGAGGTCTGTTTTTGTAAACTCTTTTTATCATGACCTTGACTCTTTTGTGTTTGACTCATAGGTACCATTTTACCTATCTTGTTATCTAATATATGTTGACGAGTTGTCTTCTGCACATAAGCATCTCTAAAACCAGAGTTTTGAAATATCTCAACATAGGGTTGGACTTCTTTATAACTCCCCTTTTGTGCATAACGTATTGCAAAATAGTTCCCTACTTTATAGATATAAGTTTCATCTTTTAACTCTTTAGGGATTTTTTTCATTGCATTGTTAATAGTCGCTATTTTCTTTGCAGAGAAGAGTTGCATTGTATATACTGGAGTATAGTCACCTCTCGTTTTTGCGCCAAAACTTAAAGTACTGGCAAAGGTAGATGTTATTAAAAAAAAGAGAAAGAGTAGTTTTCTCATTGTTGATCCACATTAAGCTTTAAGAGGATTACAAGTTCATGTTTCTCTTTTTTATGTACAG
>JAMORO010000036.1 GCA_027063505.1 Sulfurimonas sp. | reverse complement strand
ACTCTAAAAGGCTCGTAAGTAACCTCTGGACCACCAAGAATGATTTTAGTTGCAGGGGCTACTTTTTTGATGATATGGATAAGTTCACGAACCTCACTCACATTCCAGATATAAACACCGATGCCTATAATATCAGGAGAATCAGAGAGAAGTTTCTCTACTACTGTCTGGATAGCATCGTTGATACTAAACTCTTTTATAGTTGTTTTATCTTGAAGCTCTTGCATATTTGCATAGAGGTATCTAAGACCAATGGCACTATGAGTAAAGCGTGAATTAAGAGTTGTTAAAGTGATTTTCATAAAGGAAGTTTAGCACAAAAAAGGAGAAAACACTCAAGGAGATAAAAGGGGAAACCTTGAGTGTTTAAAAAATTGTTAATATTCTCTCTCTTATGAAAGGGGAAACATAATTGAGATGTCGTAATTATAGTTCTTCTAGATTAACATCTAGTAAATAAGTTGATTAACTTACTTACTTAAGTACTCTTCAAGCATTCTGTCAAGTTGAGAGAAGAGTTCGCTAGATGCTACTTCCATCTCTGTAAAGTTATTATGGATAATTTGAGGATTATCATTTTTAAGTGTACTCTCTGAATTAACAAAGAGCATGTTTTTTGAAACACTCTCATGAACTATGATATGTGGTTTTTCCATTGTTTTAAAGGCTGCAGTATGTCCAAAGCGCTCTTTTCCAAATTCATAGTACCACTTTCCTAGTCGACAGTGTGTGTGGTCTGCAAATACTGCTTGTTTGTTTGATGCAAGTATTGCAGCATAGGCATTTGATTTGAAGAGGATATGGTCTACTTTTACGAGTGTTGTAAAGAGACGATTTTGAATTTTGACTGCGGCTTCTGATGAAGTAGTCGCTAGTGCATTTAGGCCTCTAAAAGTACTCTCAAACTCATGAATAACATCATTAGAATCATTAGCAATTTGACTTATCTCATTTGAGTTCATTCTCATATCATTTGCATCTTGTTGCAAGGTTGAGATAGTAATCTCTATCTCATTAGTTGCCTTTTGAGTACGCTCTGCAAGTTTACGAACTTCATCTGCTACAACTGCAAAACCACGACCATGCTCTCCTGCACGAGCAGCTTCTATGGCTGCATTTAGGGCAAGAAGGTTTGTCTGGTCTGCGATATCTTTAATAAGTTCAACAACTTCTGAAATCTCGCGTGAACGTCCTTCCAGAGAGATGATTCCCTCGTGAGAAGAGGCTATAAGTGAAACAAGAGAGTTAAGTCTAGAGCCAATTTCTATAACATTATCAAGACTTTTACTAGATTCTGTTGCTGTCTCTTCTGATGCTTTTACAATCTCTCCTGAGTCATCAGCTGAGATGCTAAGATCTGTCTGAATTATTTTAAGACCCTCTCCAATACCACCACCTAGCTGTGCAAAACCTTCTGACATCTCACCACGGATTTTTGTTTCATACCCTTTAGCTATAGATTGTGTTGCACCATTAAGGATTTTGGCAGTAGTTTTAAAAGAGCCTTTTAAACCTGAAGGGTAAGTATGTCTATATGTTTTTCCTACTGATGAGTACTCTACAGTAGTCTTTGTATCTCGCATAAATGCTTCTACTTGGTCGAGCATGTCATTTAAACTCCAGGCAAACTTAGAGTTTGCGGAGTTATCATTAGGAATATTAGTAACTCTTTTTTCTAGTTTTCCATTTGCAGCATCTTCAAGTACTTTTTGCATTGTTACAAGTATAGGCATTTGTTCTGTTTGAGATTTGCTTGGAATAAACAGGACACTTACAAGAAAGATAAAGATAAGAACACTGACAATATAACTTGCACTAAAGAGTGTATACATGAAAAGAGCACTTAGCCCCACAAAGAGGGCGAGACTCTGATTATTTTTGAATAGAGATGATAAATTCATTGTATTCAACTCCTTTTTCTTCTAATATATCTGTGAGTAGTTTCATTCCTGCACTCACACCACCACTACGTTCAGCTTGAAGCATCTGTTTGTAGAGAGGTTCTATTATAGCGAGAGCCTCTCTGTTTGGTTTACGTCTTACTGAGTAATACCCAATAATATTTCCTCTCTCATCGAGAGAAGCAGTTATATTTGCATAGACCCAGTAAGCATCTCCATTTTTTGTCTTGTTAATAACATAAGCAAATATCTCTTCTTTATTCTGCACCATATCCCAAAGGAGTTTAAAAACTGCCTTTGGCATATCTGGATGGCGAATAATATTATGTGGTTTCCCTAGTAGTTCAGCTTCTGTATAATCAGCCATTGACATAAAGATCTGATTCACATAAGTTAATCGGCCTTTTACATCAGTCTTAGAGATAATAAAATCTTCTTGTTGCATCTCTTTAAGCATAAAACACTCCCCTTCTTTTATAGATTTTTTGTTCTGCGATTATATCATAATGTCTATTTGAAGTAATTATTTAGGGACAGTGTGTCACAATCTTTTTATGCTTTTACTTATACTCCTTTCTCTATTTTACTTTTTTTATTTCTCTGTTGTTGGTGTTTATCTTATATTTTTACCAAAAGTTCTCTCTGAAGTTGGTTACTCTGCAGAGCAGATAGGTGTTATTTTTGCAGCAGCTCCACTTGTACGGTTTATACTTCCCTTTCTATTTATAAAAGGGCTTAAAATTAATAGAACTACTTTTAATGTCTCTTTGTTGATAATGGTTATAAGTTCTGGGGCATTTTACCTCTCTTTAGAAAATTTTTACATGTTAATAGTTTCAAATGTTTTTTTAGGAGTGGGGTTAAGTCTTGTAAACCCCTACATAGAAGTTATATCTTTACAAGTAGTAGGAAAAGAGCGTTATGGAAAGATACGACTCTATGGCTCGGTTGGGTTTGTTCTTGTCGCATTAGTTTTAGTTAAGGCTCTTACCTCTGAGTCAGGAGGATTAAACTCCCCCTATATAGCACTCAACTTTCTCTTTACCTTAACCCTTATTACCGCTTTTATTTCGTATGTGATTGCCCATCAAGTAGCAAAAAAAGAGGAAAAAAAGAGTGAATCACCAACAAATGATATTAATTTATTAAAGGATTATAGACTCTGGTTGGGGCTTGTTCTTATGCAGGTAAGCTTTGGCTCCTTTTATAACTTCTTTACTATTTATGCTACTGATAATGGGATTAGTTTAGATACAACTATATATCTCTGGAGTTTTGGAGTTGGAGCTGAGATAGTGATGCTCTATTTTCAAGGAAGATTTTTAAGAAGTAATCTACTTTTTATTTTGCAACTTACGGCATTTATAACAGCTATTCGATGGTTTTTAGTCTATGCTTATGCTCAAAATATAGGAGTTCTATACTTCTCTCAAATGCTTCATGCCTTTAGTTTTGCACTCTTTCACTCAGCCGCTATCTCATATCTTCACTCTCTTTATAAACATAAAGCACTTGCACAACAGTTTTTCTCAGGGGTTGCTTATGGTTTAGGAGGACTTCTTGGGGCACTGCTTGCTGGGTTTATTTATGAGCGGTTTGGGGAGTATCTATTTTTAAGCTCTTCACTTATAGCGTTTGGTGCTTTTGTGTCATTCTTTTTGTGGCAAAAAAAAGTAAAACTACTAGGCTAATGCCTAATAATTTCTAGTAGTCTACACTTATAAAGGCAGTAAGTGTGTTATCTGTCTGTTCAATTCCTGCAGCTACAAGGTTTGTATAGTCAATTTTATATGCAATACCCGCTGAAAAAATATCACTAATCTTACTTGAGAGTGAAGAGTTTGAGAATGCAAAGTAGTTATCAGACTCTTCAAAAGAGGCTCTATAAGAGAGCTCTTGGTTGAATTTTAAGTCATCAATAATTTTCCACTCATAAGTTGCTTTTGCTTTATATGAACCATATGTTTCATCAAAATCTGGAGTAGCTAAAGCGGCTTGTTGTACATCTTTTGAAAGAAGTACACTTGCTTCTACATTAAGTAGTTGGATTCCTGATTTGTATGCTTCATACTTTACACCAGGACCAGTATAGGCTTGGTAGTCATAGCTTGAAAACTTATCATTTTTAAAACCAAGAACATAGGTAACTGAAAATTTTGGAGTAAATTTATAACCATACTCTAGCTCTAAAAAGTACTTGTTTTTCGTTTCAACATCGCTCACATTACCGTATTGAGCATCCACTGTAAGTGCTAAGTTATTTGCACCCCACTCTTTTTTCATTGTTCCATCAAGTGAAAAAGTCTCTGTTTCAGTATTTCCACTTGTATTGATATACCCAAGTTTTAGGTGTGTCATAATCTCTGTGTTTTGAGGACGTTTTGCTTTAAGTGCTTTTACCTGTGCTGTTGCTGCTGCAGCTGCTGTTTCAGCTTTTGCTATATCTGCTTCAAGTTGTACTGTGTCTTGTTCTGCTGCAAGAAGAAGTGTTGATGCTGCTAAGAGACTGAGTGTTATTTTTTTCATTTTTTTCCTTTTAGTTTAAAATTTAGTTTTCGATTTTATTTGTGTGAATATCCATTTGAGGATAAGGAATAGAGATCCCTTTCTCATCAAAGGCAAGTTTTACTTTTTCAATCTGCTCAAAGTAAACACCCCAGTAATCTTCTGTTTTTACCCAAGCACGAGTTGTAAAGTTTACGCTGCTATCTGCAAGTTCACTTACAGCTACAAAGGGTGCAGGGTCTTGAAGAATTCTATCATCATTTACCATCAGCTCCATAAGAGTCTCTTTTGCAAGTTTCAGGTCATCATCATAGCCTATCCCAAAAACATGGTCAACACGACGCTCTGACTTGTTAGAGTAGTTAGTGATATTACCAGCGATGATAGAGGCATTTGGTACGATAATAGTACGGTTATCAACAGGTGCAATGATAGTTGAGAAGAGATTTACATCTTCAACGGTACCTGTTGCCCCACCTGCATTGATAAAGTCACCTACTTTAAAGGGACGAAAGATGATGATAAGAACTGCTGCACCAACATTTGCTAAAGAGCCTTGAAGTGCAAGACCTATAGCAAGCGATGCCGCACCAAAAACGGCTACAAATGAAGTTGTATTAATACCTAAAGAGTTTAAAGAAGCAAGGACAACCATAAGTAGTAAAACGAAGTAGATAAGACTTTCGCTAAATTCTACTAAAGTTTTATCTATATTCGCTTTCATCATCATTTTTTTAGTAAAAACTGTTATTTTCTTAACAGCCCATTTTCCGATGATAAAAATAAGTAAAGCAGAGATAATACTCATGCCATATTCTGTTGCATACATTACTGCAAGGTCTTTATACTTTATCATATCCATTGAAATTCCTTTAAAAACTATGATTATGCAATTATAGCAAGATGAAGTGATAAGTTAGTGGTGTTTTTTCATATAGATGCTTTCTATATATCTTGAGAGTGCATGAAACTCTTTTTTATGAGTATCTATCTTTTGTAAAAGAGGTCTATATTTTAAATAGTTTTTCCACACTTTTTTACTCTGATCTGTTCTTCCTCGTTTATGTAGCTCAAAACTTACAGCAGCATTAATGAAGCCTTTGAGTAGTTTGACTTCATGATGCTCCTCAAAACGTCGTGGAAACCAAGCCTCTTCAAGAACTTCATGTGCATCATAGTAGCGTTTCTCATCTATGCAAGTTTTATAGTGTACTATTTTTTTATACATCAGGTATCTCAAGTAGTTGCATATTTTTTCTCCAGTAACCACGACCACCCTTAAGGGAGATACAGTGCATGGTTGGAAACTTCTCTTGGTACTCAGAGAGTCTATCTTTAGTCGCTTTGCCTGTATCGCAATAGAAGACAAAAACAGTGCCATCTGAATATTTCTTAAGCTCAAAAGGATTATATACAAGAGTTTGAGCCTTCTCTATAGGCGAAAGGATTGTGTCTATAAGAAGTACTTCTATACCCTCTTTTTTAAGTTTTATTTTATTTTCTAAGAACTCTTTTTGAGTCCACTCTTTAGGATAATTCATAAGGTATTATATATTATCTTTTATATTGCTATAATAAAAGAAAAATATGTAGATGGAGTTTAATATGCAGTTAAAATATGTAGGTGATTTACCAATAGTCTCAAAAGGGGGTGTAGGGTTTGATCATACACAACCAGATAAGTACACATATCTTCAAGCAGCTGCAGAACTTCTTGAAGCCCTTAGTTATAGTGAAACAGAGACAACACAACATCTTTATAATGTAGAGAATACAACCTTAAGTGAGAGGGATCTGTATGATCTTTTACATAAACATATAGAAGATATGGATGCACTTATCACTTTTAGAGATAAAAAAGCAGAAGAGTATGTGAATGATCTTATTGAGAGAGTTGAGAGTAATGATGCACTAATAGAAGATGAGAAGAGAGCATGGCTTGGAAATATCTCTTTGATGAAGAACTACTTTGTGCAGTATGTGACAAATAAGACTGCATATGAAGCGGCTTTAGATGCTCTTGGTGATGCAATTCATGAGGGAAAGATTAAAGAGATAACAGTTCCTATGTTTAAAAACTATGCGATTGTTTTAAATGATTTAAGTGGAGTTTTAGAGAGTAGAAAAGCTCCAATAGACTCAGAACTAGAGATAAAAGAAGAGAAAGAAAAACTTATAGCAGTACTTTCAATTACTCACTCTTAAAAATATTATAGGTAAATATGTCTAAAAAAAATAAAAAAAATAGCAAAATAAATCAACGCATTCGTAGTTACTTTGATGATGATCCTTTTGATGTAGGGATAGAGAGAGTAGAGTCTGAGACCTTAAGTGAGCTTTTTAGTGCACTTGGTATTTATGATATTGAGCATAATAAGAAGCTGATGGTGAAGACACTTCGTATGATTTGGAGTGAGCCTGATGGTACATACCGTCAAGATATACTACACTTTTTTGAGAACAATGGCAAAATTTATAGGGGTGAAAAAAGGGAACTACCTACTCTAGATAGGGATTCAAAGATAGAGATGCTTCTTCATGAACTTGATGTTACTCAAGAGGAGGCTGTTCGACTTTATGAAGCTTTCGCAACAGTTCGTAGTAAGAAGATAACAATAGAGAAGATGGAGTCTAAACTTCGCCATATCCGCTATGAGATGAAGCGGGAGATGTTAGAGAGAGAACTTGAAGGACACTTTGATGTAGATGAGAGTTTTGAGTTTAATGCCTCTCTAAAGTATGAAGTTTACGGTCAAAGTTTTCATAAGATACTTACATTAAATACAAAGCCTTACGATTATGAGATCTTTGATACTCTGAGTTTTGAAGAGATTGTAAAAAAAATTGGGGATGATAAAGTTGCAACACTCACTGCAAAGCAGGAGCAGATAGATAAGTTTATTGACTCTCTTAAAGTGCCGCACTCTTACCTTACTACTGAGCAGATTATAACAGCGTTTAGAGCAAGTCCTCCAAAGACAAAACTAAACTATCCTCTTATAGGGCATAAAATTTTAAAAAGTATAGTGCAGAGAAAAGTAGCAGATGCAACGATAGAACTGCATGATGAGGAGTTACTTTTAGTAGTCTCTTCTTCTCTAACACTGCCTCAAAGTGAGAGTACTCTTGAGTACAACTTGGAGGTACATATAGAGTTAGACCGTCTACTTGAAGATATATGGCTTTCACAGCGTTTTAATTTTGATGGGGTTATCGCGGAGGGAAAGGAGTCCTATGAAAAACTCTTTTTAGCTGAGCTTGATGATCTTGTTGGGGAGTGTGAGAAGTATGCAACACTTCTTCATCTAAGTAGTGAAGAGTTGCATGGTCGTGTTTATGAGTTTTTACTAGATTTAATGCCTCACTCTCTTAACATTACACCAAAGATAAAGAAAAAAGTGATACGAAGGTTTATTCACTCTATCTCAGAACTTTTAGTGAAACAGCAACGTCATGAACTACTTGCAAGAACTATTCGTGACTTTAAAAATCTTTTTCCTATGGCAAGAGAGATGCGAAGAAAACTTACCCTTCATATAGGTCCAACTAACAGTGGAAAGACCTATACCGCCATGAAAAAGTTAGAAGCAGCAGATACTGGCTATTATCTTGCCCCACTTCGTTTACTTGCTCTTGAAGGGTATGAAGGGCTTAAAGAGAAAGGGATAGAGTCTTCACTTATAACTGGGGAAGAGCAGATACTCGATGATGAAGCAACCCATATAAGTTCTACTATTGAGATGATGAACTATGAGGTTGATGTGGATGTCTGTGTCATTGATGAGGTTCAGATGATAGATGACCGTGACCGTGGTTGGGCTTGGGCAAATGCTATCATTGGAGCTCCTGCAAAAGAGATAATTATGACAGGTTCATCAAATGCTAAAGAGGCGATTATCGCTCTTGCTGAGTATCTTGGAGAAGAGTTAGAGATTATTGAGTTTGAGCGTAAAAATCCTTTAACACTTTTAGAAGTACCTACTGATGTAGCTGATGTGGAAGAGGGAACAGCTATCATAGCGTTTAGTCGTAAAGAGGTTCTTCGTTTAAAACAGAATTTTTCTAAAAACTTTAGTGTGAGTGTTGTCTATGGAAATCTCTCTCCTGAAGTACGTCGTGAAGAGGCTCGGCGTTTTCGCGAGGGTGAGACACAGGTTCTTATAGCTACCGATGCTATAGCGATGGGAATGAATCTCCCTATAAAAACTATACTTTTTTCTAAAGCAGAGAAGTTTGATGGAGTATCGCAACGGAATCTTTTTCCCTCTGAGATTCATCAGATTTCGGGTCGTGCAGGTCGTTATGGTCTCAATGAAGAGGGCTTTGTTGGGGCACTCAATCCTGAAGCTCTTAAGATTGTAAAAAAGAACTTTTATAAAGATGCTAGAGAGATTACTATTCCTTTTAAAGTGATGGCTAATTTAGAGCATATTAAACTTGTTGCGAAGATTTTAGAAGAGAATTCACTGGAAGTAATTTTAAGCTTTTTTGTGAAAAATATGGAGTTTAATGGCCCTTTCTATGCTTCGAGTTTAGATGATATGCTTGAAGCTTCAAAGATCGTAGATGCCTATGACTTAGATATTGCTACGAAGTATCATCTCGCTTGTGCACCACTTACTCTGAAGTCACCCTATATTATAGAAGCATATGAGAGTTATATTTATGCACTAGAACAGCAACAGAGTGTGCACTACATACCACCAACACTTGTGGGTGATCATGCCAGAACAACAGATGAACTACTTCGAGCAGAAGATATGGTTAAAGAGATATCCCTCTATCTTTGGCTTAGCTATAGGTTTGGTGAATACTTTGTAGATGAGATGAAAGCAAGACAGTACAGAGGTGTTTTAAATAAGTACATAGAAAATACACTCCATCAGACACAGTTAGCACAGATGTGTAAACTCTGTGGAGCACCTCTTCCTATGAACTCTAAGTATGCAATCTGTCAGAGCTGTTTTAAGAAAAACTATACACATGGAAGAGGAAGAAGAAACCCTCGAAGATAGTTTTGATATAATTTCGTGAATATTTAACTTAAGGAAACAAAAATGAAAAAAATCTTACTCTCTCTTACACTACTTAGTGGTGTAGCATTTGCTTTTAGTATGGGAAATGTAATGGACTCTGTAGATAAAAATCAGGCTAAAGAGTCTGTAGATAAAGATAAAGCCAAAGCAGCAGCAAAGAAAGGTACAGACATCACAATGGATGATGTGAAAGGGAGTATTGATACAGATAAAGCAAAAAAATCTGTTGATATGGATAAGTTAAAAAACTCTTTTAGCTCTTAAACTCATCAATCGTATCTTGTAGTGAAGAGGCTACTGCAACAAGGTTTTTAAGTTCCTCTTCAATACTTAATGCACTCGTTCCATTTGCAGTGGAGAGAGCCTCAATATTATTAATATACTCAATAATCTCTTTAATATTCTCAGACATCTGTAGAGTATCCTCATTAGACTGAATGGCTACTTTCTTAGAGAGAAGCATCGCGTTTGAAGTAGTTGCAATTTTACTCTCAACATCATTTGAAACATGGGATAGATTCTCAATGTTTTGTGCATTATCGTGAATCTTATCGCTTACATCATTAATAGACTGAACAATAGTACTTACACTGATATCTATCTCTGTAAGAGATTTTTGTGTGCGCTCTGCAAGTTTACGAACTTCATCAGCAACGACTGCAAATCCACGACCATGCTCACCTGCACGCGCTGCTTCTATGGCAGCATTGAGTGCTAAAAGATTTGTCTGCTCTGCTATCTCTTTAATAACATTTAAGACATCTTTTACTTGACCTGCATCACTTTTGAGGCTTGAGAGTTCCATAGAGAGGTTGTTCTCTATCTCTACAAAAGAGCTTACCTCTTGGCTTAACTCTTTGAGTGAGAATCTTGCACTATCTAGCTCTACAGAGGCTTGCTCAATATTTTCCTGTGTAGTCTGTACCGTTTTGATAGAGTTCTGTAGGATGAGTTGAATATTTGCACTCTTATTACTTGTTGCTTCTACAATTTTTTGTTCTTGTTGTGTTCCTTTTCTGATAACATGAGAAGCACACTCTATCTCACTTGCAATTTGTGAGTTTTCATGTCCTAGAGTTTTTACTATATTTACAGTCTCTTGAATAGTCTGAATAAATTTATTTACTTCATTTGCAGTATCTCCAAACTCATTTCCCTTTTTATGATCAAGTCGCTTTGTAAGATCTTTATCGCCACTAACCAGATCTGAAATCTTATTTTTTAGAGTATCTAGTGGGCTAAAAATTTCTCGCATAAAGAAGAGCCCTGAAATAATGGCAAAAAGTATACTCGCAACAATAAGTGAGATAATGAGTGTAAAGTTTGTATCTGCTATTTTCGCATCATTTTTATCTAAAGAGATTATTAAGTCTAGTGCTCCGAGTGTATAGCCTACTTGTGCATTGTAGTGACATGCAAGGCATCGTGCTTCTGCTACCATAGGACGAATCATACGGATAGTATGATGGTTATTTACATTACTCTCTATTATTTTTTTTGTTTTATTTTGAAGTACATCTCTTAAAATAGGATCTGTTGTGAAACTCTCATTGGGTGAATAGACCTCTATTACTGCTAATGATTTCGCAATATTAAGAGCCTCGATACCATCAATTTGACGGGCATTATGGAAAGTCTTTTCTACTACTGCAGGATCTCCAAGCATCATACTTGTTGTCATCGTTTGAAAGATAGAGTCACTTAACATATTGAGTGACTGCTTACTTGTATCATTGGAGAGTTGGTGAAGTGTTGATGAGATGTAAAGGGAAATAGCAACTAAACCTATAGTTGTAAAAGATAAAATGGCTGCTATAACCTTAGACTTTACTGATGAAAACATATGAGACCTCAAAGTTTATAAATTATGAAAAGATTATAGCAAAAATTAGTTTTTTTAATGTTAATTGATGCAAAAGCTCTCTATCACATCATATACATTATAAGTTCAACAGCCTCTAACACCTCTTTGTTTGTGAGTTTATTACTATCTGCATAAGCAAGTGCTCCACCAGCACCGACTCCCTCTTTCGCCTCTCCCTCATCATATTTTTTCAAAACAGGTATCTCTGCATCTGCAAAACTAAACTCTGTATAAACTGCATGAGGAGTATAGCTGAGTTGTTCAAGTATATGTTTAATATTTGAGTTTTTATCCTCTGCTACCCAAGCGGTAGTTGCAAGTGTGATGTTCTCAGATTTGAGTCGCATTAGCACATCTTCTCGTAGTTTATCAGCAACAAGGAGAGCTGCTGCCATCTGTGTGCCTCCGGCAAGAACAACATGAAAACGGCGACTTGCTTCAAGTAGAAATCCTGCTGTAAAGATAAGCATATTGTCACTCACAAGAGAGAGTTTCTCAAAACTACTCATAGTATCATCTATAAGAGAGAGGGCTTCTGTTATAGTTTGGCTTCTTACATCGCTTGGAACATTTAAAAAACTAGAAGAGAAGTCATCGGCCACATCATAACCAAGTGCTAAGGCTGTCGCTGTTGCGGTTGTTGTTCCACTTGGAGTTGATTCACCTAAAATCAGATAAGAGCCTTTAAGATCATAACTTCTTCCAAAGGCCATACCCTTTGCAAAAACCGTCTGGGCATCTATCTCTGCCCCTTTTCTTATGTCTTGTGAAGGCATAATGTCAAACTGGTGAAGGTGTGTCTGCTGCGGTTTTATCTCAAGACCAAGATCAAGAGTTTCAACAGTTGCAAATTCACAAAGATTATGGACCGCTCGAGTGATGAGTGCTGGGGTTGGTACTCCCGATGGCGTTTCAGCTATCTCAGGCATAGAGAAGAGTTTTTGTGTTGTGATAAACTCAGCATCAAGAGTAGGAGTGTAGGGGATTTTCCCTGGAATTCCCGCTTGCGTGATGCCCTCTATCTCACATGTTTTTGTAACTGAGGCAGCGAGTAAAAAGTCCGCTTTTCCCTCTGGAAGGGAGTCTTGTTGGTTTGTAAAAATATTGTATGTTTTCATGAAGTGTATATCATCTTTTCTTGGATTTTGTTGTTGTGTATCTCTATGAGTCGCATCGGGTACATATCTAGATCTAGGGGGCGAATAAAACCACGAGTTACTATAGTTTTAGTTCCATGAAGATCTATCACAGAGTCTATATGTTTGTGTCCTGAAAGGGTAAGCAGTAAGTTGTCAAACTTAAAGAGTCTCTTTTGAGTCTCTAGTGTGTTGTTTAAAACATACTTGTGAATATCTTTAGGATCGCTCCCTTTGAAGTAGTTTGTATAGGGGTGGTGGTTTAAAATAAGTGTCGGTTTTTTCTCTTGGAGAGTGGACTCAGCAAAGGCAAGAGTCTCCTCTGTATAAACGCCATTGTTGGCATTCTCTACACAGCTATCAAGCCCTAAAATAGTATAGCCTTTATGTGAGAACTTCCAGTCTTTTCCTTGGAGTTGCAGGTTTTTATCTGAGCAGAAGAGTGTTTGAAACTCTTGGAGTCGTATGGCATCATCATTTTTTGGACTCGACTCTTTGTTCCCTCGAACAAGATAAGCAGGACAGTGGAGTTTCTCTATAATTGCTTTAAACTTGAGGGCATCACTATTTTTTGGAGCATTGTTGTTAAAGTTGTCACCACCAAAAAGTACAAAATCAAGCTCTTTATAGTTCTCATTTATAAAGGTAGCCATAAGTTCCATCGCCTCTACACTGTCACTGTCTGAAAGATCCATATGAGAGTCTGTAATGTGTATAAACCGAAGTGTTTCAGCCTCTTTTGGTTCTGTAGCATCTGCTATAAGGGAGAGAGAGCTAAGTGCTACAGCTGTTTTTATAAAATTTCTTCTGGATATTTTTGACATAATGACTCCTTTTAATTCTTCGCTATTTTAGCAAAATTTATACTCTTTTTCACATCTTCTGCGGTGATTTTTTCTCTTCCCTCTCCAAAGTAGGGTTTCTCTTTTATCTTACCAAAGTAAGACGTGTCTCCTCCGAGTTTTACCCCGATAGCTAGAGCCATTGCCGTTATGGGATGCCCTGCATTTGGAGAGTCGTGCTTCTTCCCATCTTTATAAAACGCCATAGGTGGTTTTGTTTGAGATAAGAACATAATGAGTAGTGCTGTTAATCGAGAGGGGATATAGTTGAGAACATCATCTAAAATAGCAGCAGCCTTTCCATACTTCTCATACTTCTCATCTCTATACCCAACCATAGAGTCCATAGTGTTTACAGCCTTATAGAGAACAATACCAGGGAGTCCAAACAGCAGGAGATAAAAAAGAGGGGCGATAACACCATCACTTAGATTCTCTGCATAGGTCTCAATGGCTGCCTTATAGATATCACTCTCACTTAAATCTTCTGTATCTCGACTCACAAGCATAGAGATAGCTGCTCTTTTGTCTGTGGCTGTCACAACACCAAGTACAGCCTCTTTAAGCATATTGTGAGCGATAAACATAGAAGCTATAAAAGCAGAAACAGCTATGTTTATCCACCAAGGGAGATATGCTAAGTAGAGTGTTAGAGCCGTGGAGAGAAAACCAACAACACTTAAGACAAAGAGCACCAAAAAGAGACCTCTGAGAATACTTTTTTTGTAAAAGTGTGTTTCAAAAAATGAGATAACCTCACCTATGAGAATAATAGGGTGTTTTATAAAGGAGAACTCACCAAACTTTCTGTCGATGAGATAGGCAAGTAGGGTTACAACAAGCTTACTTATAGAGAGCATTTTCTACCTGTTTCATATCTATATGAGTCTCTATATGCTTCGTAAACTCCGCTATAGCATCTGCTTTATAGTTCTTAAAATTGTAGCCTTTATACTCACTGTTTATCTCCTCAAAGAGGCCTAAACGAAGAGTATCGTTGTCAAAGAGACCATGAACGAAAGTGCCATAGATGTTTTTTTTCTCTTTAACTCGTTTTTTTGTTGTGCCGTTATGAATCTCATAACCCTTACACATAGTACCAAAGAGGTTGTAACACCCTTTTTTGACAATCTTCTCTTTTTGAAATAGGACTTCACCCTTAAATCTGCCAAACCCTTGTGTTACAGGCTCTTGGCTCTCAACACTATCGGGGTCAAGGATATTTTCAAACATCATCTCATAACCACCACAGATAGCTACAACTCTTGTTTTTTTAGAGCTGAGTCTCTCCTCAAATCCTCGCTCTCGTAGCCATGCCAAATCATCAATAACTCGCTTGCTCCCAGGGATAACAAGAAGATCACACGACTCACTCTCACTTACGTTAGTGATAAAACGGAGATCTATCTCTGCATCAACTACAAGGGGCTCAAAGTCTGTAAAGTTAGAGATGTGTGGGAGTTTGATAACTCCGACTGTTATGATGGCGTTTGTAGTGTTTTGTGAGTAGTTCATAAGTGAAGCACTATCTTCAAAGCCGAGATTAAAAGGTTTGTAAGGAACAACACCAAGAACAGGAATCTTAAACTCTTTTTCTATAATGTTCACACCCTCATCAAAGAGAGACATATCACCTTGAAACTTATTTACTATGACTCCGATAACATTTTTACGAAGTGTCTCAGGGAGGAGATTATAAACGCCATAGATAGAAGCAAAAACACCACCGCGTTGTATATCTGCTACAAGGATAATCTTTGTGTTAAACTCCTCTGCTACATAGATGTTTGAGAGATCTTTATCCATAAGGTTGAGTTCGACTGGACTTCCTGCACCCTCTGCTACGATGCACTCAAACTCCTCTTGGAGTGAACTCCAAGCACTCTTTACGATAGGGCGGAGTTTTTCCATGTTTCGGTAGTACTCCCAAACATCAGTATCACCAACACTCTTTCCATTTATAATCATATGGGCTTTTGAAGCACCTCCCGATTTTAGTAAAATGGGGTTAAAAGCAGGTCGAGTAGCAAGCCCAATGGACTCTGCTGCAAAGGCTTGAGGGATGGCTATCTCTCCACTCTCTAGGTCGGTTACTTGAGAGTTGTTTGAGACATTTTGTGCCTTAAAGGGAGCGACTTTTATGCCTCTTTTGTGAAGAAGGTAAGTGATGGCAAAACTGAGTGTAGACTTTCCTGCATCGCTACTTGTCCCAAAGATACTAAGCGAATGCAAGGAGTGCCTCTTTGAGTCTATTATGTGCCTCTTCATCTTTTACTGCAAAACGGAGCCAGTTGTTGTTTAGGTAGTCAAAACTTCCGCAGGTTCTAAGAAGAATTTTATGTGCTAAAAGATGTTTAAAAATCTTTTTTCCCTTCTCTGAGTAGGTAAGAATAAAGTTCGCATCACTCTCAACTATCTCCTCAAAAAGTCTGCTCTGCTCAAGTATATTTATAAGCTCTTTTTTCTGTTTTTTATGAAGCTCTCTTGTCTCTACTTTAAAGTCTTCATCACTTAAACGCTGTTGTAAAAATGTATCGTCAAAAGAGGAGAGGTTCCAGAGCGGTTGTGGAAGTTTTTTAATACTTTTTTTATGTGCAAAAATAGCCCCAACTCTCACACCGCCACAGCTGTAAAACTTTGAGAAAGATTGTACTATGTAGAGCTTTTTATAACTCTTTATCTTCTCTCTTTGTGAAGGGAGGGCTTCAAACTCTAAAAAGCTCTCATCTAAGATGATAACACACTCTTTCTCCATCCACATCTCAAGGAGGGTGTCAAGCTCTGTGTAAGCTCCCTCTGGGGTAGAGGGGTTGACAAAGACTACGACTGAGTCTTCAGTTGGGAGACTCTCCTCATCCGTTATGCGGTTGATTTTGTAGATGTTTTTCTTTGCACTTTTGCAGGCTTTTTCATACTCTCCAAATAGGGGTGCATAGAGAAAAACATCTTTTCGTTTGAGTGATGCTATAAGTGCGAAGATGGCTGCGGTTGCACCATTATAGAGTGCTATCTCTTTAGTATCTATATCGTAGTTTTGAGCGATAACATTTTTAAGCGCACTGTATGAGCTCTCGGCATATCTGCTAACAGTTGAAGAGTCTAACGTTAGTGTTTGTGTTGGCTGATAGAGGTTGATGTTGGAGGAGAAGTCGTAAATTTCCTCTGGAGTGCAGTTTAGTTTTTTTGCATATTTGTAGATGTTTGCACCATGTTTCATATCTCGACATCTCCCCAAAACTCATCATAAGAGAGGTTTGTCATAGCGTTTTCATTTTCTAAGTTTTTCTCTAAAAGTTTTTTCTGCTCTTTCTCAAAATAGAGTTCGAGAGCTTCATTTATCATAGTAGACTCATCTTTTTTGAGTATCTCTTTGAAGTTTTCAAGGTTTTCGTAGTTCTCTTGGTTTATAGATATATTCATAGTGTGATTTTACCAAAGATTGGCTAACTCTTTGGCCTTTTTTGGATTTTTATACTTCTGTATGCGAAGAAGAGCATAGAGTTTAGCTGCATTTTTTATCTCTTTTTGAAGCTCTTTGATTTTTATTTTTCTAGGGGCTCTTTGGTTATAGGTGTTTAAAAAGAGTTGTAAGAGAGAACTTTTTTGATGGGGGTTAAACGCCATAAGTGCTACTGCTATATCAAAACTAAATGCACCCACTCCTCCATCTATAAAGTCAAAAACACCTAACTTCTCTCCATCAAAGAGGGTGTTGTCTTTAAAAATATCACCATGAATAAAGCCATCTTTTTGTTGGTGAAAGTTTTGAAGCTCTTGGAGTTTTTTGTAGTAAAAGTAGTGAGTCTCTTTTGTCTGTTTTAATATCTCTGTTAGTTCATACCCATCTAAAAAAGGAGTTTGAAGATGGTGTTTAGCTGTGAGAGTGTGAAACTTTGCAAGAAATCGAGCAACTGCTTGAATATGAAAGTAGTGAGTCGTTGTGAGTCTGCTTCCTCTGAGTCGAGAGTAGAGGTGCCACCCCTGTGAAGAGGCTAAATGCAGAGGGGTGTTTAAGCCATTTCTGTTGAGATGATGGAGGAGTTTACTATCCTCTACTATCTTTTTTTCTATATCTCTCTCATAATGTTTGAGGACATAGTTATCAAGAAGGTAGGTTGTATCCATAACTCCATCAGATGTTGGTATGAGCTTTCTAAGAGAGAAGTTTGGAAAGAGTTTTTGAGCCTCTGTGAGAGTGATGGTTGTTACAACACCCATCTACAGAGCACACTTTTGCATCATCTCTTTCCAGTCATACGCAAACTGTTTTGTGACATACTCTCTGTGATGAGGCACAGAGCATTTAGAGCAGTCTTGATGAATCTTCTCTCCATAAACCCCTTCTCTTCCATCTTTGGACTCTATGGCACAGAGACTAAACTGTGTAGCATGTTCTACTTTTTTGATACCAGCATCATTAAAACGAAAGTTAGGACAGGCACAGAGGTAGCAATTGAGTGACTTCATATCGTGACACTTCTTATCTTTTGCATAGAGAGGGCAGAACTCTAGCTCTACTTTTTTCATATTTTCAAAATCAAAGTAGTCTATGATTTGCTCTTTTGTGTAGTCTCTCTTTTTTAGTTTTGTAACTATCTTTTTATGTTTTTGTGCATGTTTATTAAACCACTCGCTGTAACCCATATCTTCTCTTTTTTTACGAATTATAGTACAATTTCGACATGAAATTACCTCGTGGCTTTGGAAAAAACTATTTTAGTTTAAACGCTATCACTGCAACTGTTAATCAAGTGACTCTTTGTAAAGAGGCTTCTCGTGTGCAGAGTTTTCATCTTAGTGCGACTATCTATTCTGAAGAGTTGGAGAATGAAGAGGAGTTTGAAGAACTCTGTATCTTGCAGATGCAACAGCTCTCTTTAAAATCTTGCCATTGTAACTGTTTCTTTAGATTATTAACACGTAAAACACTTAAACTTTTCCCTTCTGCAAAAAAATATCATAATTATTATAACTATTTAAACACAAGTATCTCTCCTCCACTATCTAATTCAACTAAATATAAGATGATATAGATTATCATTTGCACAATAAAAAAAGGAATTTAAAAATGAAGAAGATTATAAAAATAAGTTTAATACTATCTTTATGTTTGAGTACTCTCTATGCAGAGGAAAAGCCAGAAAATAGAGATAGACTCCATTCTGTAAAAAAGGCGATAGCAAGTGTTCACGAAGTAGAAAAAAAAGAGCTTGACATAGTTGATGGTTTTAACCATATGTTTAGAGATGGAAAAGTTACAGGACAGATTCGCTCTCTCTACTCAGATATAAACTATGAGAGTTCACAAGATGTTTATGCAACTGCTGCGGGTGGCTTTTTAAAGTATGAACTTGCACAGTACAGAGGTTTTAGTGCTGGAGTTGAGTTTGTGGTTTCTCAAAATGCAGGAGCACTCTCTGGGGATGGAGTAAAGTATAACGATGAGCTATCATCTTCACAGAGAAACTATACACAGATGAGCGAATCTTATCTAAACTATGAGTATGATGGTTTAAACCTTCGAGGAGGAAGACAGACTATAGATACTCCTTTAGCTGATAGTGATGATATCCGTATGGTGAGTAATAGTTTTGAGGCATATATAGCTACTTATGAGTATGAAAAGCTTAGCTTTATGGGTGGTGCTCTTCTCTCTTGGCAAGGGTATGATGCAGGTCTAGAAAATCCTTGGGAAAAAACTGGTAAAGATGGAACGTACTTTGGTGGTATCTCTTGGAGTGATGATAATCTTGATGCAAGTCTTTGGTTCTATAACATTAATGGTGAGGTGGATGATGCTACTGCAAATAACTCTTACTATGGTGATATAGTAGGTCATTTTCATCTCTCTAAAGAGCTCTTTTTACATGTTGGTGCACAGTTTTTAAAACAGCAAGAGCTAGATGAGAGTGGTGTTGAGTCAGAAATTTATGGGGCAACTGCTGAAGTGGTTTATCATGGACTAGGACTTAACATAGCATATAACAACTCTAAAAAAGTGTCAAACAGACAGAGCTTTTCAGGTTTTGGGGGAGGAACTCTCTTTACAAATATGGATAACATGATACTTGATAATATCTCTGTTGATAGAGAAGTAGATGCTATTGTCTCTGGTTTGAGTTATGAGTATGAGGATTTTGCTTTCCTCTATGCTTATGGTGATTTTCAAGGAAGTGTTAATAGTGCAGCTCAGAAGGAGCATATAGTTGAGCAAAATATGGGTGCTTCGTATGAGCATGAAGATGTACTTATTGGAGCTATTTTAACAGTTCAAAAAGATAAAGAGCATACAGCAATCAATGGTGGTGACTGGGTAAATGCAAGAGTTTTAGTTGCTTATAACTTTTAATAGAGCTGTTTTATAGTAAAATGCTCTCAATAGATAAAATATAATTTTTAAGGAAAAAATATGCATATAGAAGCAGGTGTAGTAGATGGAGCTAAAATACTCCTTAGTTATGGGACAGCAGCAGCTGTATTTGGAGCTACTGCAAAAGTAGCATTTGATAACATGAAAGAGAATGGCTTAGTATCTTTAATACTCAAGAGTCTTATAGCGACTATTGTTGTGTTTATGTGTTTTGAGGTGCTACCACATTACCCTATTGGGGTGAGTGAAGTTCACCTGATTCTTGGTACGACTATCTTTTTGATTTTTGGTATCGCTCCTGCTGCTATTGGTCTTGCGACTGGTTTAGCGATTCAAGGGCTTTTCTTTGCACAGTTTGACCTACCTCAGTATGGTATAAATGTTACAACACTCTTAGCAAGTATGTTTATCTTAAATGCTGCAATGAAAAAAATCGTACCAGCAGGAACGGCTTATAAAGATATAAGCTATTCTCAAATGCTTAAAATGTCTATAGTATGGGAAGGTGCTATCGTTTCATGGGTTGCTTTTTGGGCAGTTTATGGACAGGGTTTTGGAGCAGAAAACTTAAGTAATATATTTACTTTTGGAAGTGCTTATATGGCTGTAGTAATCATCGAGCCAGTAGTAGATATGGCTGTCCTTACAGCTGTAAAAGCTTTTAACAAAACAAACGAGTGTATTTTCTTATTTGATAACAAGCTCTGTAAAGCATAACATAGACACTTTCAGTAGCTTAACAGATTCTCAAGCTTATGCTTGAGAATCTTCCTCTACCTCTTTTACAACACTTCATATCTGTTTTTACCATTCTCTTTAGCTATATATAAAGCCTTATCAGCTCTTTTAAGTAAAGAATCTTTAGTATCACCCTCTTTATAAAGAGATAGACCAAAAGATAAAGTGACACTCTCTACAGGTGAAAATGAAATTTTACTGATTTCTCGTTGTAGTTTTTTTACTAACAATATAAGATTATCAAGGCTAGTATGATTCGCAATAATAACAAACTCCTCTCCACCCCATCGTGCTAAAAAGTCATCATCTCTTATACTTTTTTCTAAACACTCACTGAGTTGAATAAGGACATCATCACCAACTTTATGCCCATATGTATCATTTACATGTTTAAAGTTATCTATATCAAAAATAGCGAAACTAAACTCTTCATGATAGCGTTTAGCAGATTTTATTTTTTCTTTTATTCGTTTTGTAAATTCTGCACGATTATAGAGTGTTGTTAAAGAGTCATGTGAAGAAAGGTGTTCTAAAACTTTTTTATCTGTAATATCTTCTCGGTAAGAGCTGTAGCCTATCTTGTTCTTTTCTTCATCAAATATAGGATCAATAATGATTTTAATCCAATACTTAGTACCATTTTTATAGCTGTTCTTTATATTTCCTGTAAATCTTTTATCTAAGTTTAGGTATTTCCACATTTTTGTGTAAAAACTATCAGGTGTATCTGGGTGTCGAAAGATGCTATGATTTTTACCAATGACATCTTCATGTTTTAATTGTAAAAAATTCAGGTAAGCCTCTGAGATAGTTATGATATTTCCATCTAAATCAGATGTAGAGTATAAAACAGATTTACTAATCATTTTGTTGAGTCTAAATAACTCTTTATTTTTAAACTCTACCTCATTTGTACTTACATTCGCTAGGTGAGTTAATGCTTTTAGTATTCTATTGTCAGCATATTTTTTTGTAGTATAAACTTCTTTTGGCTTACTTTGAGGATTTTCAGAGAGTGATAGAAATGTTGTTGTAATATTCAAGACTTCGTTGATCTTTGAGGAGTGAAAGTACTCTCCATATGTGAAAAATCCAACTGTAGGAGCAAGTGAGTTGAGCATTTGGAACTCTGCCTCAAGCTCTTTCCCCATGAGTGTTTTACGACCACTACAAGAGTAGATAAAGATAGCCTCCATTGGAAGTTTTGAAAACTTTTTGTTATTATCACAAATGGCATTTTGAATATCATGTAGATTCCCATAAGCAAATTTTACTTTTTCTCCAACTTTTAAATTTCCTCCAAATAGTAAAGCCCCATCTTCTAAAATAGCGATAGGTGATCTTGCCACTTTTATACCATTTCGTATAGTAAGGAGAGGAAACTCTGTCCCTGCAGCAGGAAGATTATCTGATATTTCCGGCCCTAGATATTTTTTATAGAGAGCTTGTATCTTCGTATTATCTACTTCATAAACTATATTACCTTCGGCCTTTGTAACTGTCATCTCTTTACCAATTTGATTCCAGTTGAGCATATAGTCACTATTTACAACGAGTGAGTCACCACTTAAACTAGCGATTATAAAACCATTTTCGGTTGTAGTAAGATGGTCAAAAACAAATGTTTTTTCAAACTTTATGAAGTCAGCAGCTCTTCCTCCTGCAATTATAATATCCGGATTAGCGAGGGTTAGCTTTTTGAGTAAATCTTCTGCATTACTTTTTAGACCATCACTAAAGATAATGAGTGCTTTTGTATTTGGTAAGATTAAGGAGTCTGTTATCTCTTGAATATTAAAAGGTTGCGATAAATCAAACAGTTTAGACTTAATAACAGTTGATTCAAAGGTAGAGAAAGAGATCTGAACGGTTTCATCGTACATTTTCCCATCTGTTATCTCTCCTGCTGTTGTTGTTCCTATAATCTCTGCTTGAGGTAACTCTCTTTTGAGTAGTGCTGTAATATGGAGAGTCTGTGCAGTGTCTATTAAACCACTGAAAACTTGGATTAATATATCTGTATGTTTAATGAGAGACTGTTTTTCTATAAATGTGCTAAGTTCTGAATCGTTAGTAAATCTAATATTATAAGTTTGCAAAAGAGAAATATAACCTTTTTTTTTAAATATTTTTTTCTGTTGTATTCTCTTTAATTTTAACTAAACAATTATAAGAATCACTTTTATTTATAATAATTAATCTGAAAAGTTAGTAGTTTTCTTCTATATAGGCAGTCGTATTACGTTTCTTTGATAAAACTACTCTAGCCCTAACTTCTTAATCTCAACAGCAATATTTTCTCTAAATATCTCTCTGACTTCCTCTTGCTCAATCAAGTTAAATTTTTTATCTTGTGTAAATGAGTCAACTATAGAAGCATCACAATACTCTCCAACCTCTTCACAGATCTCTTTCATATCTTTGTCGTAGTGGTTTCCACTTACGAGGAGCATCGGTACGATTTGTACTTTGGCATTTCTATCTCCACCTGTGAGTTTTAAGATGTCTCGTTTTATAGCATCTTTTATAGCAAAAAATGGAAACTCACCCTCAAGTGAACAGGCAAGATTTTTCTCATTTATCATCTTTAGAAAATTTGCTGTGTAGTTAACAGCCTCAAGTCCTCCAAGGTTCAGAACGGGAACACCGTGGATGATGTAGAGGTTGATAACATCTTCATCTTTTTCACGGATTTTAGCATCTAAAAAGTTGAGATAGTTTGATGTCTCTTTTGTTTTATGTAAAAGAGGGTTTGTGTAGCGAATGTTTGCGAGTGAGAAGTTTTTAAACCCTTTAACCATACGAGTAAGTACCTCATGCTCATCTGTTGGAAAGATATTTACACTTACAACGATGTATCGTTTATACCCCTCCATATCGACATCAGCCATCACTTGAGGAAGGTTTTTATAGACCTCTCCTTTTTTTGCAAGCTCTTTAATAACCATCTTTGAACTAAACGCTGTAAAAACAGGAGTTTGAGGAAAAGAGTCTACTATAAACTTCTCAAATTCTAAATATTTCTCTTGTTCTATAACAGAACCAAAGCATGAGAGAATTATTGCCGTGCCTCTGTTATAATGTCTATATCGTTTCATAAATTATTCCATATTTTTTAAATTATCTAATTATAGGCAACTATCTTGAAAAAAGCATTAGTCATCTCCGCAATAGCATCCAATCAAGGAAAAACACTACTAACTATGGCACTTTTGCATCACTATAAAAAGAGTGTACGACCTTTTAAGTGTGGTCCTGATTTTATAGACCCACAGTTTCATGAGAAAATAGCGGGGAGAGCATCTATAAATCTGGATGCCTATATGATGAACACAGAGCAGGTTGCGTGGATCTACTCCAACTACTTCGATAGAGATGTAGCTATAGTTGAGGGTGTAATGGGCTACTATGATGGGATGGATAAGGGGAGTAGTGCATATGACATAGCAAAAATCATCAAAGCTCCCTCTCTTCTCATTCTCGATGCAGGAGGGAGTTACATCACAATCTCAGCTATCTTAAAAGGGATGTGTGAGTTTCGCGAAGATAATACCATCCAAGCAGTAGTGCTTAACAGGGTCTCTTCAAAAATGCACTATGAACTTGTTAAAAAGCATATAGAGAAAGAAGTCCCAAATATAAAAGTCTGTGGATGGATAAAAAAGGGTTTAAAAACACTCTCTAGTACACATCTTGGACTTGATTTAAAAGAGTTAGAGGATGATCTAGTACAGAGTGTAACACAAGAGGTTTTAGAGCATATAGAGTTAGAGGTGTTAGAGTCTGTTATGGATGTAAGTGTAAGGTGTGTTAGTCACTATCCCTTTGAAAAAGTACAACAGAGAGATGCTTTATGTGCTCTTGTAAAAGATGAAAATTTCTCTTTTATGTACCATGATAACTTAGAGTATCTCAAAGAGCTCTACTGTGAAGTAAAAATTATAGAGAGTACAAAAGATGAGGCAATACCTATAGATGCAGATATAGTTATCATCCCTGGGGGCTATGTTGAAACAGAAGCATCTTATGGGAGACTCAAAAACTCTGTAGTATTTAGAGAGTCACTAAAACGCCATGCCAAGAGTAAAAAAGTTTATGCGGAGTGTGCAGGGCTTATATACTTAGGAGAGTCTTGTGATACGAAAGAGATGAGTGGAATCCTTCCTATACACTTTGAACTAACAAACAAACGTGAGCGTTTGGGTTACTATAAGTGTGAGTTACAAAACAGAGAGATAAAAGGGCATGCCTTTCATTACTCTCGCATTATAAGTGCACCAGAGACAGATGTGAAGCTCTATAAGCTTAGTAAAAAGAGTGCTAAAGATGGGGGATATAAACAGAACAAAGTTTTTGGAACTTATCTCCATACAATGTGGCGTACAGAAGAACTATTTTAACAAAAAAGCCAGTAGTCCCTCGGTTTTCGTCGTGCTTGTTGTTCTGTTAATTCTATTTCAGAATGAGAGTGCTTTTTATACTCTTTTATAAGAGTATCAAGTTCTGTATCTGGTCCAAATATATCAATATACCTATAGATATTTTCTTGAGTAGATGTATACTTTTTTTGTTGTAAAAAATAGAGTATCTTTCTCTGAGATGCTAGACGAAGAAGGTCTCCTACTTTATCACTTCTTGATGTGACTTGTCGAAACTCTTTTAGTAGTGTCTCAACACTATCGAGTTGCCCTTTAAGAGCATGTTTTTCACATCTGTTTATAAGATGATTCCACTTCTCTTCTAAATGCTCTCCTAAGTCTATATGTTTTAAGAAATTATTTGAATCAAGAAGTGTGTAACATTTTCTTATCTCATCATTATTGTAAAGTGAATAGAGTTTCTGTACTTCATTGCACTGCTCTTGGAGTGTCTGTGCAATACTCTCATACTTAGGATGCTCTTGGAGTCTATCTATAAGGACTTGGGCTAAGTGTGTATTTCCAATTTTAATAAGCTCTTGAGCCTCTAAGATACTATCTTTGATCTCTTCATTTAGTGATTTATAGTGATGTAGGGAGGTGAAAGTTTGGTGCTCCTTGGCTAAGTCAGTAACCTGTTGAAACTCTTTATTTTCAATAGCTCGTAAAAATCCAATAAACTCTTTGTTTTTATACAAAATAAACTGAATAAGTGTTCTTTTAGAGGAGACTAACATGTAGTCATTTAAAAGGACTCTCGCTGATTTTATATTTTTTAGTCGCATCTCTTTTTCAGCTTTTAAAAACTTCTCATACCAACTCTTTTCCATACTTCTGTATTCACGGGTGTATTTCAGTGCTGGATATTTATCACACATAGAGTAGGCAATATTGAGCTTCTGTTCATGAAACATAAGTTGAAACTTTTTATAATGTTTAAAAGCGGTAAATATTAGGTCGATCTCATCTTTTTTAGCAGGAATATTACGAAGATTATTAATAATCTCTTTTGCTCCGTGTTGATCCCCTTGTAACATGAGCTGAATAGTCTGCTCAATTATCTCTTTATACTTGGTCTCTAGCTCTTGCTCCTCTTTAGAGTTTCGTAACATAGGTGCTTTTAGAAGAAGTTTATATGCTTGGTAGAGTCTGTTTGAGTGTATTAGGCTTCGAAGTTTTTCAAGATGTAAAAGTTCTATATTTTGTACACTACTATCTTGAAGCACTACAAGAATTGATTTGTCATCTTTCTTTATAAGGTGTTTTATCTTTCCTTCAAGTTCTAGGTATTTGTTGTCAACTACTTTGAGTGTTGTTATATTTACAAGGGAGATAAAGTTTTTGTCTGAAGCTACAAGGATATACTCTTTATTAGGCATGGGGATAATGTGCTTTATTTTCGTAAAGGGTACATTAAGGCGTCGTATCTGCTTGGGTTTGTTAAGGTCTATTACTTCTAATACACCATCAATATTACCACTTATAAGGGTCTTTTCATTAAGAAAGCAGAGTGTCTCTATCTTAACACGAGAACGGGAGATAAGCACTCTTTTATCTCTTGCATGAATGTGTGTAACAAAGATAGTACCACCGTAGCCACTACAAGCAATAGTCTCTTTAAAAGAGGCAATAGCACTGACAAAATTATCTTTTATTTTTTGTGGCTTCTCATCTGGTAGATGATGCGGGAAAGAGCATAGTCTTGAGATTTGTGTATTGCTATTATATCGGTATTGCAAAACTCTCCCTTCATTCGTACCTACTAAAAGGTAGTTTGAAGAGTAATCAAAATGAACAACATCTATCTTCTCATCAGAAATTTCGATTCTCTTGATGATTTTTTGAGTCTCTAAAAGCATTATTGATATGACATTTCTATTAACAAGTGCAACAAGTTTACCATCTGGACTAAAAGTTGTCATTGAATTTGTATTGAGTTCTTCTGGTAGAAAATTTGAAAACACACTACAGTCATCCCTGTCTATAACTCGAATACCACTGTTAGTTGTAGAGTAGATAATAGTATCGTTCTCTAAAACCTTTAAATCTATAATAGACGAATGCGCTTTAAAACAGTGTGTGAATTTTGGCAAGTTATACCTTCAAATATAATTTGTATATATTTTAGATTATATCAACTATGCTATGAAGAATTTATTAAATAACAGAATATAGAAGAAGTGTAAACTTGACACTGTGAACATATGTTCGTTATCATTCGCAAATAGTTATAAATTTAAAAATGAGAGCATTTATGTCACAAAAAAAACAGGTGAATCAGGTCACCACCATCTCCCTAGCGCATTTAGCACACGATACTTACTCCGCTTTTTTAGCACCTATCTTACCACTTCTTATAGAGAAGCTTGGCATGAGTCTTGTTATGAGTGCTTTTTTAGACATAGCACGAAAATTGCCATCGCTTTTAAATCCATTTTTTGGTCTTTTAGCAGAGAGAACAGATGCTCGCTCCTTTGTTATACTCTCTCCTGCTCTAACAGCATTGAGTATGTCTCTTTTAGGAGTGGCTGACTCTTATGCTTTTTTAGTTGTTTTACTTATTATATCTGGCATCAGTTCAACACTCTTTCACATACCATCTCCGGGAATTATTAAAGCATCTTCGGAGGGTCAAATAGGACGTGGCATGAGTTTTTACATGGTTGGTGGTGAACTTGCTCGGACTATTGGTCCTTTGCTTATTACTGGGGCTGTTTCTCTTTGGGGCTTAGAGGGAACATGGCGTTTAATGCCTTTTGGGTTTGTAGCATCGCTTATTCTCTACTACCGTTTAAAAGATTTCAGATTTACACAACAGAAGTTTACAAAAAAAGCTGAAAAAGGGGATGCCTTAGCAGAGGTAAAACACTTTATGGCACTCTTTAGTGTTATGGGTGGCTTTATGTTTTTTCAATCAGCTATGAAGATGGCAACAACACTCTACTTAGCTGTTTATCTTACCCAGCACGGTTTTTCTCTTTGGTATGCAAGTATGGCGCTCTCTGTTTTACAATTTTTTGGTGTTATTGGAACATTTCTTTCTGGAACTATATCTGACAAAATAGGAAGACAAAAAACTTTAGTGATTATGTCAACAGGAGCAGCTATTACGATGTCTCTCTTTTTACTGAGTGAAAACATCTACATAGTTTTTCCTCTTTTAGGGCTACTCGGAATCTTTATGTTTGCAAATGGTCCTATTATGCTCTCTGTTATTCATGAGGTAAAAACGGATATGCCAACTTTTATAAATAGCGTTTATATGACTATTAACTTTAGTATTAGCTCCATAGTAGTACTAGCTATGGGGATGTTTGGAGATAAAATAGGACTCGATACTACATATATAATAGCGGCTGTTTTAGCATATGCGGCTATCCCTTTTGCTATGTCATTAAATTATGTGTTAAAAAAGCTTGACTGATGAACTGGAGTGGAGAGTCTGCATGTGCTACACACTGTACGGGTGAGAAAGGTATAGCGATCTTCAATAAAGAGTTTGAGTTATAAATTTTTATATAGTTTTATAGTGGACACTTTCATGGAGCATTTTTTGTTCTTCCCATCCTAAAGTTTTTAGCTCACTCTCTTTATAAAACTCATCCACATAGCCAACACATAAGTAGGCTATAAGTTCTGTTTTTGGAGCGACTTCTAAGGTTTGGAGTACTCTCTTTTCATCTAAGATACTTACCCAACCAATCCCGATATTTAAGGCTCTAGCCATAAGCCACATATTTTGCACAGCACACACTACACTGTACTCTCCCATCTTCTTCATACTTGTCATACCTAAAACAGCTTCCTCTTTTGCTTCATATAAAACAGCTATATTGAGGGGTGCTTCTTTAATCCCTTCGAGTTTGAGGGAGTTATAAAGTGGTTTTTCTTGAAAAATCTCTTTAGCTATTTCATTTTGGGAGTGAAAGTTTTGAGCAATGGCGTTTTTTATATTTTCATCTTCAATAATAATGAACTTCCAGGGTTGTGAGTAGCCAACAGAGGGAGCAGATATGCCTGCTTCTAAAATCATTTGAAGCTTCTCTTTTTCTATTTTTTGAGGAAGAAATCTATTGCCTCTTACATCACGTCTTGCTTTGATTATTTTTAAAAGTTTTTGTGCATCTTTATCTGTAAAGTTCATATGGAATTATAGTATGTTTGGAGAGGGTTTGGCTAAATAAAAGCCTTGAACTTCATCAATATGAAGCATTTTAACTGTCTCTAAAACTTCTTTTGAGTGCACAAACTCTGCAACTGTTGTTATTCCTAACTCTTTTGCAAGTAAGATAATTGAGTGAGTGATTTTATAGCTAGTCTCTGACATATCTATATCTTTGATGAGTGAACCATCAATCTTGAGTATATCTATAGGGAGTAGTTTAAAGATAGAGTAGTTAGAGTAACCACTTCCAAAGTCATCAATGGCAATTTTTACACCATACTCTTTTATGCGAAGTAAACGACTCTGGACAATAGTTATCTCTTCTATGAGTTCATACTCTAAAAGTTCAATAATGAGCCATGAAGAGAGCTCTTTGTGTAGCTCTAACTCATGAATAATAAGATCAAAAATTTTATTATCTAAAATATCTGAAAAGTTAAGATTTGTACTAATTTGAATCTTTTTTTCTTTAATCTGAGTAAATACACTCTCTAAAACAGACTTAGTAAGATCATTATAGACATTGGTATAGGTAATACTCTCTAAAAAATCTGCAGGAGAGGTTATTGAGCCATCTTTCTCTTTTATCCGGACAAGTGCCTCGTATTTGACAACAGTTAATGATTCTGCATTGTAAATAGCTTGAAAAAAGCAGACAACTCTTTGTTCCTCAAGTGCCTCTTTTACATCATTGATCGATTTTGTATTTGTTTTTTTAAGAAGAGTGGTGTCATTCGTACTCTGAGATATAACTTGGTTTCGTCCTTCTCTTTTTGCCTTATAAAGCATCTCATCAGCATATTTAATAGCAAGTGAAACAGTTTTGAAATGTTCTGGTTGACAAGAGACCCCGACAGAAATAGTGATTTGTAACTCTTTATCTTCGTAAGAAAAGCGAGACTCTTCTATTTTTTTACGAATTCGTTGCGCTATATTATAGGCAAGGTATGAGTTTACAGAAGATTTTTTAATGAAGATTAAGAACTCTTCTCCTCCAAACCTAATTAAAATATCTTCATCACGAATCTCATTTTGCATAATTTTGGCACTACTTGCGAGAATATAGTCTCCTGCTTTATGTCCATAGTTGTCATTTACCTGCTTAAAGTGGTCAATGTCAAGCATCATAATTTGGTATTTAGTGATATCTATATTGCTAAGTAAATCACGAAGATAGTTTCTATTGTATGCTTGTGTTAAGGGGTCGGTAATACTCTCTTTTTTAATTTTTATACTTCTTATACTTTGATAAATTAAAATAACAATAAGCACACCAATGGCTATAAAAATATAGATAAAAATTTTGTTGAGAGGCTCTATGGCATTAGAGATACTTTGTGGGAGCTGGGTAGAGAAGTCAATGGCAATAATGGCAACGGTTTTATTATTTAAAACTACGGGTTTAAGGTATGTTATCCATAAATTGTCTAGCTCTTTTTGGTTGATAATAAGAGGAACTTTCGTATCATAGACACTACTCCATAGTTTTTTATCTACAGAGAGTCTTTGGTTAAAGCGAGCTTTATCCTCTTTACTCCCATCAAGAAGATATCTGTAGTTTCCATTTGAGTCTCTATAAAGTACAAAGATATATTTAAAAGTATCGTTGATAATAATAGAGAGGGCATGTTCCATCTTTTTTTGGAGTGCTTGGTTCTCTTTTAGCTCTCTGTAGGGGTCTTCTTTTATTACTGTTTTAATATTATTGTTAATGTTTTGTGCAAAACTTTTTGCTTCTTTTATAAAAATACTCTCTACATTCTCATTAAGTATTTGTTGAATTTGGGCTGTTGAGAAAAAGAGATAAGCGATAGCTAAAACAATAGAGACAAAGATAAAAGAGTAGAGTTGTTTTATATTCTTCACAGTTCATCCTCTATGTACTCTTGCATAGATTTAGGGAGTGTAATATTATGCTTTTGAAGATTTTTTCTTAGAAAAAGTATATTAGGTCTTCCTTTTTCCCAAAAGAATCCACCTACAATAGTATCTTTCTCAGCCTCTAAAAGTTGAATATTTGTGGCAAATTTAATTCCCTTTGTTTGTATATTTTTTTTCTTACTTAAAAGAAGAAAATCTGCATTCTCTGGATTGTTTACACACCTTACATCTTTTATTAAACAGAAAATATTTGTTGGGGATTGTGAATCTGTCCACACTCTTATCTCTGTTTTCTGCGGAAGAAGTGCATGAATAATAAGTCCATAAATCTTCTGTTCTGTTTTTATATCAGAAGCAAAGAGCAGTGGGACCAAGAGAAGGAGTAAAATAATTTTTTTCAAAATAGGTATTCCATATTAAACCAAATTTTTTGATCTGTTACCGGTATTGCAAAGTCTAAACTTCTGTATATCTGCTCATACCCACTGTTAAAGATGTTTTCACCACGTAGACCAAGAGAGAGATCTTTTGAGTAGTGGTATTTAACAGAGGCAGTATAGTTCAGTGAGGCATCTAAAGAGATACCAAGATAATCATAGGCACTTTTATAAGTAACTTCGTTATAAATATCAAACTGCTTATATTTAGAAAAGAGTTGTAGAAGACTTCCATATTTTGGACTTATTACAATATCACTACTATTTTCTCCAGTAAAGAGTCCAATAGAGAGTTTATTATCCAAGTTAAAGAGATATGTATACTGTAAATCATATCGTATATACTCTTTTGTTTCTGAAGAATTTTTATAGCCATAAGAGAGAGAACGATCATAAATGATTAAATCTTTAGTATAGTTTTTGGCAATAATTAGTTTAATTTCATGGTCATTTTTTGTATATTTAAAAGAGAGAATCCCTATGCTCATATGAATATTATCTATATTTGGATTTGTTTTGTAGGGTATGTTATCTGGATTATAGAGTTGGTAGAGTGCTGTTGGTACATAGGTAGTTGTTGCAAAAGCTTTTATCTGAAAATTGTCTATATTTTTAATAAGACCAAGTTTTACTGAGAGTTCACTGTTTGATGGAATAACTTTTGAGTAGTAAAAAAGATCCTCTTTTAGAGAAGCGATAAGTCTTGTTGTTAGGTCGTAGTTATAAACATATTCGGCATATATAGAGTATAGATTAAGTGCGTTAGAGGCATTGTCTTGATAAGAGTAAGTATTTAGATCATCTTTAAAACTCCCACTCTCTGTAAATTTTTTATGCTTATAAAAAGAGCCAAGCAGTAGTGAGTGTTTTTCAGACTTCATCTTTTTTTCTAAAACAAAAGAGAGTATCTCATCATCAAAGCGAATGTTATAGTTATTGATTATGGGTGCATTGGCAATCCTGATATCATTTGGATCG
>JAMORO010000035.1 GCA_027063505.1 Sulfurimonas sp. | reverse complement strand
CTAGTAATACACGTAATATAAAAGGAAATATAGCCGTAATTGGTAATACAGTACTTTGTGTAAAAAGTGGTGGTAATTGTTATGATTATCAAGGTGGATCAAGTAATGCACAGCTTAATTTACAATACATAGACTTAGATAATAACCCTGTCACATATAACTCTTCACAGGCCAAACTGCAAATGCCAAATAGTGCCACTGTAAAATGGGCGGCCCTCTATACTCAAGGTTATCTCAATGGAAAAAACTTAACTCAAAGTAAAACAGAGGCTAAAAAATCAACTATTATCTCTCTTCCATCAGTTGGAGATCTCTCTGTCACACCAATGCTCATAGATTTATATGCAAATGGAAATAATGGTTACACATATAGTACATATACTCCACTCCCTACTCTTGCAGGTGTAAAAGCTGAAGATATTAATGGTTGGGTTACAGGTGCAAATATTAAATCTTACACAGGAACAGATAGTAGTGGACTAGGAAACTTTGGAGCATGGACACTCGTTGTTGTCTATGAGGATCAATCAGAATCTCTCAAAAATATCTCTGTCTTTGATGGATACCGTAGAGTTGCAAATAGCAGTGGATTTAAAAGTGTTGACATCGATATTGATGGATTTTTAACCCCTACTAATGGTGCTGTCAAATCAACTCTCTCTATTTTTGCAGGAGAAGGAGATAAAAATATTGGTGGAGATAAACTCTATGTTGATGGCACAGGTATCAATGAGACAAATGCTTTTTACTCCGGAACAAGTGGATTTTTAGCAAATCCAAGCTATACAAATAACCAAGGTATAGATATACAGAACCATGCAATTGGACAAGATGGAGATAATACTCATGAACAGATTATAGGAAATAGACAGAGCAGTGCAACTATTACCCTTACCTCTTCTCAAGATACTTATTTTCCAAGTGTAGCTGTCTTTACAACAGAACTATATGAACCTAGAGTCTGTTACTACATAGATACTATTAAAGATAGTGCTGGTGATAATATCTTTGAAGATGCAGCCTTTGTTGGTGACATCTTGCCAAATGAACCATATACTTATAATATTTGGATTTCAAATATGAAAAAAGATGTTAACGATACCGATTTAGAGACTGCTGAATTGGTTCAAATATATCTCACTACACATAACTTTACTTATACTCAAAATGAAACTTACATTAGAAACCTAAATGAATCAGATTATAATAAAAAAACAGATATTGATGATAATGATATTGCAGAATACAATGACGAAACGAATACAAGTACATGGAGAATAGGTACTGGTGCAAATGGGACTCAAGGTGGAACACTAGTTCCCGCGGAAAGTTTTGGAGATACTTCTAAAATAGCCTATGTACAGTTTAATGGATACCTCACGATCAATGAGGACTCTGAGGAGATAAATCTTGTTGATTATCTTGAACTTCGTGCCTCATTTAAAACAGACTTAGTTACTATAGAGAGTGAAAATGCACAACTTATTACACAGTGTCAAGATTTAAACTCATCAGGTACAGTTGGTACTGTTCCATCAGGTGCATTTAACATTGTAAATCAAAGTTTTGTAGGAAATATTGATCCTATCATTACTAGTACATCCACAGCAGTTGAGAGAGCTCTAAATGCTATTCCAACACAAGTAGCTAACAAACAGATTGCATTACGCCTTTTAGCATTAGACAATGATAATATAACACTTAAAGAGTATACAGGTGATGTAAATATCTCAATAATTGCTACACCAAATTATGATGAGAATAGAGATGAGGCCTACAACCAAGCACTATGTGATAATGCTGTCTCTTTAACAACACCAGAGAAGATAAGCCTAAATAATCAAGATAGAAAAGATATTACCTTAACAAACAGTACTAATGCCTATCAAAATGTCTCTTTTAAAATAGAGTATGGAGAGGATAATCAATTCACATGTTCTAGAGATTCTTTTGCAATAAGACCGGACAAGCTAACACTAACTGCCCCAGCAGGGGAAGATATAGATCTCTTATCAGCAGGAAAGAACTATAATCTATCTCTCATAGCAGAACAATTTGGGAATAATACACAAACACAAGGGTATACGGTAAATAATGCCCAAACTCTTTTTACAAATTTAGATAATAATAAAACTATTTACAACAAAGATGGAAGTGATGCTACAGCAACATTAGCTGGAAACTTAGTGTTTTCTCCAACTAATTTTGACATCACTGATGGTAGTGCTGCAAATGCTGTTGGTTTAAGTTTTAGTGATGTAGGTAAAGTAAATATTCTTCTTGTAGATACAGTATGGGCACAGGTAGATATCGATAATGGAGACACCCCTCTTGATTGTAGTGCCACAGGTGCTTATACATGTGGTGATATTAATGCTACATTTATTCCAGATCATTTTGCACTTACAAATGCTCATCTTAAAAACTTCGCTGCTAGTACATATACATACTTATCAAATGATCTTAATATCTCAGCAGGTATTGATCTTAATGTTAGAGCTGAAAACTTTCAAAATACAGCAACAATCAACTTTACACAAGGTGCTTGGGAAAACCCAGTAGATATAGCACTTGTGCTTCCTAGTATTACAGGTATGACTGAGAATAGAAGTGATATAAATAATTCAACTCTTCTTAATTTTACAAATGGAGTAAAAAGTATAACTGCAGCTGACATTAATAGTTCAACAAATCTCATTTTTAACTATAATCGAAGTAATAACAGTGTTGTTAACCCATTTAAAGTTAGAGGTGACACAGTAACAATTAATGCATCCTCTTTATATACAAATACTACACTACCAACTCTTACAAAAACTATTATAGGAAGTGTAAATCCAGATGAAGAAGCAACTTTTCTTTATGCTCGTACACATGCTCCTAGATATAGATTTAATGACTCAAATGCTACAGTAAGCATATACTATGAAATATACTGTTCAGGAACAGTTTTAGGAAATGTTTGTGATACAACACTCCTTCCAAATAGTCCCAATTTAAGTAATAGTGATGATCCAAGATGGTTTATTAATGCATCACATATTGCAAGTTCTGGAAATGTTGGTGTCGTTTCACAAAAAGGTGATAATGTGATAACTGCTTTACCTGCCACAGGAGTTTCCACAGCCAGTGTGCAACTCTCTTATGATGAGACAAAAGGATTTCCTTATAAAACTACTATGCAAAATAGTGCTTCAACATGGTTAATATATAACAAATATAATCCTGCAGCAGCAACAAATGAGTTTCAAATTGAATTTTTAAATGCTTCTAGTAACTGGGCTGGACAGACAGAAACAAACTCTTCAACAAACAATACTGCGGCTAGTATAACAAATAGGAGAAGCATGTGGTAAGAAGAACGGCGTTTACGCTCATTGAGCTAATCTTTGCCATTGTTATTATCGCTATCTCTGTAATTTCACTTCCTATGATGAATCAAGCCATTGCAAAGGGAGTTGATTCAAACCTTGTTCAAGAAGCAATTTTTGCAGCTGCAACAGAACTAAATGAAGCAATTACTGTAAACTGGGATGAAAATTCTATAGAACCAACACTTAATAATGCTTACGCTAGAGTTATTAATGTGAGTGGAAACTGTAATACTATAACCCATCTTATGCCAGGCCATATAGGTGAAAACTTACATAGAAAATGCTTAGAAAACAATAATACTACTCCATCAGATAGTAGTGCTACAACTGTTGATGCACTTGATGATATGGCTCATGATTACACAGCGATTTTTGTCAATAATACGCCTTCAGCAGAAGGATATAAAAAATCATATACTTCAAAAGTTGCAGTGACAAGAGCAAATGTTAACTTTGGTGGAGCAGTAAACTCTAATATGAAAAAACTTACGATTACTATAAAAGACAGTACTGGTGACATCATTACTTCTCTCATTACTTATAGTGCAAATATTGGAGAGATTGACTATGATAAGAGGACTTACCAATGAAACTCCGTAATGCCTTTAGTATGATAGAACTCATTTTTGTAATTGTAGTAATGGGAATAATTGGGAAGTTTGGTGTAGAGTTTTTAGCACAGGCATATAAAAGTTTTATTTTTACTTCTGTCAATAATGAACTCCAACAAAATAGTGCCAATGCCTTAGAGTTTATTGGAGCAAGACTACAATACAGAATAAAAGACTCAACAATAGCAAGAGTCTCTACAGGATCAGCACCTATAGCTATTGGTAGTGCGACAGGAAGTGATATAAAAGTTTTAGAGTGGGTAGCTGAAGATATAGATGGATTAAGGGGAACTACTGCACCTACATGGGGAGGAATCATAGATCTTGATGCTGGATCAAAAGCAGCACTTGAACTACCTGCTTCTGATTTAACTGCTGTTGATTCTATGATCCAAGACTTAACAGGAAGTACAACTGTTGATAACCCTGCACTCTTTTTTATAGGAGCGAATAGTGATATACAAACTGGCTACGGCTGGGATCCAGCTTTTCCAATTACAGATCAACAAGGGGCCATGCATCCTATTGACACAAGTTCAGGAGCAACAACACAAGCTGTATCAAGTATAGCAGGAGTAGATTTTTCAAATATAGATGTATATGAGTACTTTAAACTAGCATGGACAGCAAATGCTCTTGTATATACACCAGGTACAAATGGTAAGGGAACGCTCACTTTTTATTATAACTATCAACCATGGTTAGGAGAGACTCTTACTGATGCTAATACTAAGAGTGCTATTCTTATGGAGAATGTAAGTACATTTAGATTTGTCTCTTTAGGCTCAGTAGTAAAAATTCAAATCTGTGTAAAATCAGATGTAGTAGAGGAGTACTCATTATGCAAAGAAAAAACAATATTTTAAAAACTTCTCGTAATGGTATTGCTATGATTATGGCTATTTCTGTAATAGTAGTTGTCGCTACTATTATGGCTTTAAGCCTAGCCCTAACAGCACAAACTTCTAAACAGACAACAAATCTCTATCTTTATGAACAGTCAGTACTTTTATCTAAGAGTGCTACTGAGTACACCCTCCTCCTCATAGCGCAGAATCCTCCATGTAGTGATATAAATACGAGTTTTGTGCAAGATAGTATATACACTATAGATATTGGTGTTTCATATATCTATAATACTAATGCAGACTGCTTAACTAATGGTGGTACACTCTTTACCACAGTAACTACACCCTCACAAGATGGTTCAGCATTAATTGATGTAACAGTGAGTGTTACAGACTCCTCTGTCACATCAGAGCCTATACGATATTTTAGAAGAACTATACAAAAATTATAAATTATTAATTTTTGTAAACCATTTAATGCTATAATTTATTCAAGTACAAAAAAAGGATAAATTATGAATATTTCATTAACTGGTAGACAACTTGAACTTACTGACGCAATCAAAGCGCACATGACAACTTCCATAGAAACACTTAATAAATTTAACATGGATATTATCTCTGTGAATGTAGTAGCTTCTACACAAACAAAAAAAGGCAAAGAGCACTCTGTTGTTGAGTTTGTTATTAATCTTGCACATAAAAACTCTATCATCATTAAGCAAAATGATGGTGACCTTTATGCAGCTATTGATCTTGCAATTTCACGTGCTCAAAAAGCTATGCGCCGTATGCATGATAAAGAAATTGGACACCATAAAGTTGGCCTAAATGCTGTTAAAGCAGAAGTCGTTGATGTAAAAGAGAGTGCTGAGGCACAAGAGGATGAAATAGTTCCAGTTGAACTTGAACTTTATAAACCTCGTGAAGTTGAAGATGTTTTAAATGATCTAAAAGAGAGTGATAAAATATTCGAAATTTTCATCGACAATGATGGGAAAACTCGTGTTTTATATAAAAGAAATGATAGTAAATTCGGTCTATATTAGACCAACTAGAGAGTATTGGTTATTAATGCCAAACTCTCTTTAACTTCTTTTACAACTTCTACATCCTCCGCAAAATCAAACCACTTAAATTGATTGCCACTCTGATTTGTCCCTTTTAATAGATCTCCACTTTTTCTAAACTTTAAATCCAAATTTGCTATATCAAAACCACTCTCTGTATTTACAAACTCATCTAAACGTTTAGATTTGTTCTGGTTAGTATAGAGATAACAGTACCCTTTCAAGCCTGTTCTACTTACTCTTCCTCTTAGTTGATGTAAAGTTGATAGTCCAAGCCTCTCTGCTCCGACTATAACTACTGTCGTAAGCCTAGGTAGAGAGATACCTACTTCAACTACAGTTGTACTGATAAGTATCTTCCCTTTTTCTCTAAAAGAGAGAAGTACCTGCTCCTTCTCTTTATCTTTTCCATGTGTCACATAAACATCATCAAAGTTTTTCTCCCAGTATCCTCTTGCTTCTTCTATACTCTGATACTCCAAAACCTCGCTCTGCTCTACTAAAGGATAAACGATAAGGACTTGATTATCTTTTCCTATCTCCTCTTTTATATGTTCTACTAATTCTTTAAAATCACTCTTATGAATAACTTTAGAGTCTATATCTTTTATAAATGGAGTAGATGTAATCAGGCTAACATCAATATGTGAAGACTCTATCATCGCTAATGTACGAGGAATTGGAGTTGCTGAAAACTGTAAGTAGTGTGGTTTTCTACTCCCCTCACTTGTTAATTTTTCTAACATATTTCTCTGTAGTGTTCCAAAACGATGCTGTTCATCTACCATCACAAGTGCTGCACTTGGAAGTTCCCTATATAAAACTGCATGAGTTCCTATGATAAAATCATACTCTTCTAAATTTACTTTTTTACTTTTGTTTGTTACTAAAACAGACTTTACATCTGGCAAAAATTTCTGGGCCTCTTCAAAAAGCTGGTTTGCCAGTATTGTGGTGGGGGCCATTAAAATTGAACGATGTGGTAATGTCATAAAAGCAGAGGCTAGAATGACCATAGTTTTTCCACTTCCAACATCCCCAACTATCATTCTCTTTGATGCAACATTTTTACTAAAATCTTTTTGTATCTCTTGTATGGTACTTAGCTGCTCATCAGTAAGTGTAAAGGGAAGTGTCCGAGTCCAAGTGTCATAATGACTCTCTTGACTCACAAGAGGCTTAAAATAGCGGCGTTTACTTGCTAATAATTTCATATAAACATATAGCTCTATAAACTTTAAAGCATGGAGCGATTCTTCACTCATCTCCTCTTTATCCATAAAGGAAGCTTCTGCAAAATGAAAATGTAGTATCTCTTTTGCTATAGATTCAGGAATCCCCTCCTCTATTAATCTCTCAACTCTCAACTCTTTTTGTACTAAACGCCACATTACATCACTACGTAGGTTACACTTATACTTTGGCATAATAGTACCAATATTGGTTACTTTCTTTGGCATACTCATACTACACTGCCCCCCTTTGCACTCTATCATTCCATAGTAGTAGTCACGATTTCCTACATTAAACTGATGCATCATATAGGGCTTAGGTCGAAAGAGTACACCTGTTATAGTGTGTCCAAAATTATGTACAAAAAAAGTTATTTGAATAGAATTAGGAGCACGAAAAATAGACTCTACTGTAGCATCGATGAGTTGATTTGTATGTGCAACAAGCTTTTCATGAAGTCGTAAATCTTCATAAGAGTGGGGAATAAGGAGGGAGAGCTCAGAAAAACTACTAATATTTAATTTTCCAAACTTAGTGATTACATCTTTTGAGAGTTTCATGATTTTCCTTTCTACTTTGCATTGTAAGTAAAAATCAGATATCTTTCAAAAAACATGACATAATGTCATGTTTTTTATAAGTTTATTTTTTTGTAACGATTGCAAAACTTATATCTAAAATCTCTCTATGAGATTTAATATATCTATTTAAATCTTTTAACTTTAGTTTTTTAATTTTCTCTAACTCTGTAACAGAGTGCCCTAGTTCAAAACCTTTATAGTACTCCATAAAAGTACGGTTTAAACGCTGACTCATAGTCTCTACACGGAGTGGTTCACTTCCGAGTAAAAACTTTTTAGTCTGCTCTAACTCCTCTTTCGTTACCCCATTTTTTACAAAGTTTTCTATCACTTCACTTACAGTTGCTTTTGCTTCATCCATAGATTCTAGTTTAGTTTGTAGATACCCACTCATATATGAACTTGATTTACTTACATGTACTCTTGCATAAGCTGAGTATGCGAGACCACGTTTTACACGAATCTCTTCCATTAAACGTGATCCAAAACCACCTGTACCTAAGATAAAAGTCGCAACTCTAGCTTTATAATATTCAGCATCATCAACCTTCATATTATAGGGTGAACCAAAGTATACATAAGCCTGCTCTGTCTCTTTTTCGATTATAGAAGTTTTTGCATCTTTTCTTACATCATAATGAGTTACAGTACTATTTTCACCAAGTGGTAAATTTTTTAAAACTTTGCTCATACTCTTTTTTACTTCATCTATAGAGATATCTCCACCTACAACAACTATAGCACGAGAGAGTACAAGATGTTCTTTGAGAAAACTTTTAACATCATTTAAAGTGATACTTTTCACACTCTCTATAGTGCCACTTGATGGCTCTGCTAAAACAGTACCAGCAAACATTACTTTTTTAAGTTCATTTCCTGCTATATAGTCAAAATCATTCTCTTTTCTTGAAAGACTACCAAGTGTCATAGTCTGAATTTTTGTCATACTATTTTTTGAGTAATTGGGATCTTTTAAGAGTTTCTCTAAATATTTTAAAGAGTTTATATACTGCTCTGTAAGTGAACTCACTTCAAGTACAAAAGTCTCTGTTCCACTTGATGCAGAGATATGAATTGCCTTAGACTCTAAATCTTCTGCAAAAGCATTACTCCCCTCTGTTTTTGTACCTTCATTTAAAATCTTTGCACTAAACTTCGCAAGACCTGCTTTTTTTACATCTGTTATCGTTCCACTATTTGTAAAAACTATCTGTGTTGTTACGATAGGAAGTCGTGACTCCTCTTCATATATGAGAGGAATTTGAACTCCATTTATCTCTATACTATCTATTTTTGCTGCCATTAAAATCTGTCCTATTATAAAAAATACTAAAAATATTTTCATTATTTACTCAAAAATTTCTAAAGTTTCGTAAGCGGTATTTCTTACCGCTGGTATCTCACCAATGTCTGTGATAAGCTGTACCATCTCCTCTTTAGCCATTGCATATGCAGCACCGGCTGAACTTACAACATTCTCTTCCATCATAGTAGAACCTAAGTCATTTGCTCCAAAACGTAAGGCCATCTGCCCGATGTATGGTCCTTGTGTCACCCAAGAACTCTGAATATTTGGTACATTATCTAAGTAAAGACGTGCCACAGCAAGTAGACGTAGATAACGGTTTGAAGATGGTTTTTCCATATCTGGAATTTGAGCTAGAAGTTCAGTGTTTTTCCCTTGAAAACTCCACATTATAAAAGCACGAAAACCACCAGTTTCATCTTGAAGCTTACGTACCATCTCAAAATGATCGATGATGTCCTCATCTGTTTCTACTGTACCATACATCATAGTAGCGGTACTTAAAATATCTAGTTTATGTGCTTGGCGATGTACATCAACCCAAACCTCAGAATCTATCTTTTTAGGAGCTATGATATCACGTACTTTATCAGAGAGTATTTCAGCCCCTGCCCCAGGAATAGAAGCTAAACCTTTCGCTTTTAAACGCAATAGTACTTCTTGTATAGTTATACGAGAGACTTTAGCAATAAAATCAAGTTCTATAGAACTAAAACCATGAATAGTAATAGTAGGATACTTCGTATGAATATGCTCTACTAAGTCCTCATACCACTCTATTTTTAGCTTTGGATGTACACCACCCTGAAAAAGGATCTGTGTTCCACCAATCTCTAAAAGTTCATCTATCTTAACATCTATCTCATCAAATGTTAATACATAAGCATCCGCATCTTTTTCATGTCTATAAAAAGCACAAAACTTACAATCTACCCAACAGATATTTGTATAGTTAATATTTCTATCTATTACAAATGTTGTAATGCCTTTGGGATGTAACTCTTTTTTACGAGCACTTGCCATACGGCCTAACTCTTTTAAGTCAGCATTTTTTATGAGGTCAAGAGCCTCTTCTTTTGTTAATCTTTTAAACATTGTCCCGCTTTTCTTACAAACATTGCCATTGCATTATTTATTTTTTTTTCTTTTTTTGGTGCATTTAAAATATGTTTACTAGCTAACCAAGAGCCATCTCTATATGCCATTTTAACTTCACCATCGGTATCTTTATAGACTAGTATACGAAGAGGAAGATCTAATCCCACTGTCATATCTTGTTGCATAAGCGCAGTTCCTAGCTTAGCATTTCCAAAGATAACCATCTTAGATTCATTAAGCTTCATATCCACCATTTTTGCATTACCACTATGATTTATCAGTGCAAAAACATTAAGGCCTTTTTCTGTTACAATATTTTTAATATTATTTGCTGTAGTTCTCACATCTACACAACTTTTTTTTATAATAATATCATTTGCCATAAGGCTTAATGTTAAACTTAAAATTATTCCAATTTTTCTCATCTTATTTCCATCCTCTGTTTCTTGGATTTATTGGTTTTTTCTTAATAAATAGAGTATATATAAGATAGATAAATATTAGTAAAACAACTATAATTCCAACTATCTGCACCCAGGCACTTAAATTTACAATCTTATTTAAAATACTTTGGTGTTCCTTGTTATCTATCTCTATTTCTGCCATCTCAGCAACATGAGCCATAGCACTAATAGCTAAATTTCCTTCTGGAATATCAGTATGACAAGAGAGACATACTCCACGACGATCTAACTTACTTCTCTGCTCTTTATTAAGAGGAGCTGAGAGTTTAAAGTGATGCCCTACGGTCATAAGCTGTGTACCGTTTTCATCTATAAACTGAGAGTAATCGTGTTTTAAGTTAGGAATGGCAGGAATCTGCTCATCTGTTCTTGTTGGTAAGATCTTTCTATCTGGAGTCATTAAATCAATAATAGTAGTTTTGCTAGGATCAGCGTTTAGTTTCCCGCCTGCTACTCCTAAACCAAGAGCTTTATCTGAAGTATGACATGACTCACATGAACGAGACTCTTTTTGTATAGTGTGTGGTTGTACAGGTGCCATATCTATAGTGTTTTGACCCTCTTCTCCTGCACCCTCTACATTTTTTACTTTAAATATATGGTTTTGAAGTAGTGCTTTTCCATCTTTACCTATCACAGTTATAGTCGTCTGACATCCTGGAATGACCGGAGTAATTCTTCCCTCTCCATTTTGTGCTAGTGCAGGATCTTCCCATCGTAAGTATGAACGAGTCTCTGTTACTTTTCCCGGTACAAGATACTTTTTCAAATCACGCATCCCACCAGTAGTTCCATGTATATCTTGATCATGTGAAGCTTGAACATAATCAACATTTTTCTTTCCACCACTATAATCTATCTTCACATGACAACCATAACATTGTGGAGCCCAAGTGGCATGACATGTGTAACACTCTAACTCATCGGTATGTGCATTTACAACATCCATCGCAATAAGTGCTTTTTTAGAGAGTCTTTCCTCTTCTTTTAAAAGTTTGAGTGGTTTAAGTTCTATATCTTTTCCTGAAGCAAGGTGCATAAGAATTTTATTACCCTTTTTCACCGCTTTAGGGAGTGGATTTCCTCTAGCCGTTAAGATAAAACCATCCTCTTTTTCTGGCACATAACCTTGTTTAAGGTACTTAGCTAACTCCTGTGTAACACCACGAGCTTTTCCAGTAGCAACAGTAGTGTTAAACTCATCACTGTACCCAAGTGGCAACTCCCAAGGATAAGCTTTTGTAGTACCGTGACAATCTTGACACTCCACCTCAACAGCCGCTAAGTTTGCACCACCTAAGAAACCATCACCATGAAGGTCATTTGATGTATGACAATCCTGGCACAACATCCCTTTTTTATAGTGAATATCCTCTTTCATATGTAAGTAGCGTTTTGTATGAAGTTTGGGCTGGCCATTACCATCACTATCAAAAGTTGACTGATACTCAGTCTCCATAAGTCCTTGATATGAAACACCTATTCGCTTTCCACGGTTATGACAAGTAGAACATGTCTCAACAGGAACACCTGAGTACTCTACATCATGGATGTTAACTTTTACTTTACGAGAAGATTGGATTTGGTGAGAAAGCATATGCCCGGGATGTTTTTTATCTATACTCTTATCATCACCCTCATAAAATCCCTCATTTGAATAAGGGACATGACACGAAGCACACCCTATACCTCGAAAGTCACCCCGTTTTGAGCGTCCTTTAGAACCCGTATGACAACGAAGACACTCTTGACGAAGATAGGTATAAACTGCGAGAGATGGATCTTTAGTAACCTCTTCTAATGTTGGAGCTTTTGGAAGCTCTTTCATCTCACTAGGAAAAGCTTGTGGTTCCATCTTTGATAGTTTATGCATATACTCGTTATAAGCCTCTGTCCCTGAACGGCTCATTGGGTCTCTTGGATTATGTGTTTTGTAGTTACCATTTACATGTTGGTAGCCTTCTTTTGCACCAAAAGACCACATCGCCCCTTGAATTTTACCCTGTTCTGTCATCATTAAAGAATTCATCTGATTTTTCACTTGCACAGGATGACAAACGCCACATGTATTCTCATTTATCCATGAGCTAGCGGGTGCAGGATAGTACTCTTTAGGGCCTTTATGCGTTTTAAAATACTCTAAAGTTCCACGGTGTGCTTTTTTCTTATGTTTTGTTGCAGGGTTCCCCCCGTGACAGATAATACAACTATTTTCAGGATACCCTGCCTCATCTGCCATTTTAGCGATTGCTTTACTCATCCCAGAATTTTCTTCTCGAATATGCTCAATTCCGCTATGACAATTAAGACAGTTATTTTTCTTTGTATAATCTATAGCACCAAAAAGTGTTATAGAAGAGATAAGAACTAAAAATAGTATTTTTATCATCGAGTAACTTTACTTATCTTTACTAATCGCATCTAAAACACCATTAATAAATTTTGGAGACTGTTCCGTTCCAAAAGCTTTTGTAATCTCAACTGCCTCATTAATAACAACAGCAGAATCAAGTTCCCCAAAAAGAATCTCAAAAGTAGCTAAACGCAAAGTAGCTCTCTCTATGGCTCCTAAACGCTCAAAATCCCACTCTTTTAAATGCTCAACTATCTGCTTATCACAAGCAGGAAGATTTTTCATAACACCTTCATAAAGGTCAAGTGCAAAATCTTTCTGTTTATTACGAATCTTTTTCTCTTCTAAAATCTCATCTGTATGCTCAGCAGTATTTCCATTCCCTAAGTCAAATGCATAAAGTAGGCTTACAACAGCCATACGTGCGTGATGTCTAGTTGCCATTTATATCACCTCGTAAAGATCAAGCATTTCGATGACAACTGTCATCGCTTCAAAACCTTTGTTTCCAGCTTTTGTTCCAGCACGCTCAATCGCTTGCTCAATTGTATCAGTCGTTAAAAGTCCAAAACTTACAGGTTTTTGATACTTTAGACTCATAGAAGAGATACCCTTAGTTGCTTCAGCAGAAACATAATCAAAGTGAGGAGTCGCCCCACGGATAACTGCACCTAAAGCACATACTGCATCATATTTTCCAGATGCTAAAAGTTGATCAACAACCATAGGAAGTTCAAATGCACCAGGAATTAAGATGTGAGTTAAGTCATCATCTTCTCCACCATGGCGTTTAAATGCATCTTCTGCACCCTCAACAAGTCTATCAACTATAAAGTGATTCCATCTTGTACTTACTATCGCTACTTTTTTCCCGTTAATTACTTTTAATTTACCTTCAACTAAATTCATTCTCTATATCTCCTGTATAAGTTTTATTTTTTTTATTAATTTGTCTAAGTCTTGCAGTTTTAACATATTTGGTCCATCACTGAGTGCTATACTTGGGTCAAAATGCGTTTCAAAAAAGAAACCATCCACTCCAATAGCCGCTGCAGCTTTTGCCAAGTGAGGTACCATCGAGCTATCGCCACCCGTTTTACCATCTTGTGCAGTTGGCATCTGAACTGAGTGTGTTGCATCGAAAATAACTGGTGCAAACTCTCTCATAATTACTAAGTTTCTCATATCCACAACCATATTGCCATAACCAAAAGAGTTCCCACGTTCACAGAGGTAAACACCATGTTTTTGTGCATTTTCATATGTTGGTTCTAAACATCCTCGAGTCTCTAAGACTTTTAAAAGTGGGTATTTCATCGCATCTGCTGAGAGAAACTGCCCTTTTTTAATGTTTACTTCTCTGTCTGTTTTTGCACAGGCTACAAGCAGATCCGTTTGACGACACAAAAATGCTGGAATCTGTAGCATATCTACCACAGCTGCGACTTGTTCTACCTGAGTAGACTCATGTACATCAGTTACTATCTTGTAGCCAAAGTCATCTTTTACTTTTTGAAGGATTCGAAGCCCTTCATCAATACCTAGACCACGAAAGCTATTTAGTGATGTTCTATTTGCTTTATCAAAACTCGATTTAAAATAGAAGTCAATAGTATCATCATTATGATACTTCTCTAACTCTTTTGCTATCTTAAAAATATTCTCTTCACTCTCAATGACACAAGGTCCTGCTAGTAGTTTCATATATATTCCTCTGGCATTATAGTGCCGAAATAAAGTAGGAGATTATAGCATAATGCTTTTAATCTCTACTTATTTCACTACTTGACTCTAGCTACCATTACTCCAGCCAGAACAATTAAAACTATTCCAAAGGTCGTTGTTATCGATGGTAAAGCATCTCCAAGTAGCACTCCAACCATAATAGAAAAAAGTATATTTGTATAACTAACAGCCCCTACTATCCCAGCCTTTGTTTCTCCATATGCTTTTGTCATAAGGACTTGGGAGAGTGTAGCAAAGAGTCCCATTGCAATAACATAAACCCATACTATTCCAGTTGGCATTATAAACTCTGCAAACATAAAATCGAGTTCTGGCATGTTTATATAGGGGGAGATGAAAAAAAGTAAAAGGGGTCCAACTGTTCCAGTCAGCATGAAAGAGAGCACTATTGCACGTGTATCGTAATAGCGTTTTAACTCTCTCACTGAGGTATATGCAAGGGCTGCACCTATTCCACTAAAAATCCCTAAAATATCATACTTACTAAAACCTAATCCACTCGGTTGTGTTATAAAAACAATTCCTATAAACCCAACAAAAACAGCGAACCATCCTTTAAAAGGCAACTTCTCACTTAAAAATAAATATGCAAAGATAGCAGTAAAGATAGGACTTGTTTTAGAGTAAGTCATAGCATCCCCTAAAGAGATATGAGCAATATTATAAAAAAAAGCGAGTAGTGCTACAAAGCCCATAAATCCACGAAAAAAGAGCAACCACGGTTTCCCACCTATATGAGCCATTGGCTTTTTTAAAATTGCTAAACCAATAATAAAAACTCCTGCTATATTTCTAAAAAATACAACTTCTAAAGAGCTCATACTCTCACTAGCGAGTTTTGCAAAAGCACCCATAATTGCAAAGGTAAAAGAGGCGATAAGCATATACTTTACACCGGCATTTAGTTTATTTAATAAATTCATAATAAAATTATACCATGCATTAATTTTTTAAAACATATTATATGGTATAATTGACAGACAATTACACTAGGACAAATAATAATGAATGAATATGTTTTAAAAAATGATGATTTTTTAGTTTCGCAGACTGATTCTAAAGGTATTATTCTTTTTGCAAATGCTGATTTTTGTAAAATAGCAGGTTACTCTCTTGAAGAATTAGTAGGAAAACCTCATAATATTGTTAGACATAGAGATATGCCTAAAGCTGCATTCAAAGACCTTTGGAGTACAGTAAAAAAAGGAGAAGTTTGGAGTAGTTATGTAAAAAATGCAACCAAGGACAGTGGATTTTATTGGGTTTATGCAACAGTTTTTCCAAGATACGATGCTAAAACAGATGAAACTACTTACATCTCATGTCGAAGAAAACCTTCTATTAAAGAAATAGAAGAAGCAACAAAACTTTACAAAACTTTACACTAGGTTATATTATGAATACTTTACAAAAAAATATCGCAACTGCAGCTCTTTTTTCCCTTTTAATTGCTACTCTTCTTCTGAGTACTTCTTCTATCATTCAAGTAGGAATTTCTATTATTGTTTTTATAGCTATTATTATATTACAAAATATTGGTTTAAATAATAATCCTAATATGACATTACTTGAAGAGTTAAAAGAGTTAATGGAATTTAAAAGAAATAAAATTAATTATGATATTACTACTACAGATCCTATTGAAAAAAGTTTAAATAATATTATTTCAATATATCAAAAAGCTGTTCAAGCTGATACTTTAGTTGCAGGAGAGATGGTACTACTTTCAGATAAAGTTGCTAAAGGCCATTATTCATGTAGGGTAGAAGCAGATACAAAAACTCCTTATGTTCATATTTTAAAAAATAGTATCAATAATATGATTGATTCATCTGAAAAAAATCTTGATAATGCCATAAGTACACTACAAGATTTTTCAGTGGGTACATTTAATGCAAGAAGTGATGTAAAAGTTGAAGCAAAAATGGCTGAACTTCTTACAAATATCAATTCACTTGGTGAATCTCTTCAAGATATGAAAGAGAGAGATGAGTCTTCAAAGCATACTATATTAAATTCATCAAAAAAACTAAATGAGACTATTGAAAACATCTCAAGTAATACCATCATTGAGCTTAAGAGTATGATTAGTTCAGCTGTAGATAGAATTCATTATATTGCTGAAAGAGAAAATGAAATGGTGGATAATCTTCAAACACTAGTTTCAAATGCAAATGAAACAAAAGCTATTCTCTCTACGATAGGAGAGATTGCAGAGCAGACGAATCTTCTTGCCCTCAATGCTGCAATTGAAGCAGCTCGTGCGGGAGAACATGGCCGTGGCTTTGCTGTTGTTGCTGATGAAGTTCGTAAACTTGCTGAACGCACGCAAAAAAGTTTAGCAGAGTCTACAGCAACTACCAATGTACTGATTCAATCTATTTCTGAATCTTCTGATGCTCTTAATACAAATGCAGTAGAGGTCAATGATATTTCAGAAAATGTCACACTAATAAGTGCAAAAGTAGATGAAATTATAAACAGACTTAACACATTAGTAAGTGAGTAAACCTGTTAACTTCTTGTCAGTATAATTCTTTAATATTATAAAAGGATTATACAGATGTTAAACCTCATTATTTTAGTCGTTCTTGGCTATATTTTTTACACTGTTTTTAAAAGTTATGGACAGTATGAATCTTACTCAAAAAAAGCATTTAAAGACTTTTCAGTTTCTCATGCATCACTTAAAAATAGTGAACTTGGTCTCTTTGTTGCACTTGTAGCTAAAGTTGCTAAAGCAGATGGAAAAGTTGATGCATTTGAAGCACAACTCATCGGTATTATGTTTGATGACATCAGTGCTGTTTTTCCAGAACCCGAAAAAACAAAGCAAATTCTCAAAGATATATTTAATGAAGAGAAAGACAGAACAGATAACATAGAACATATCGCGCATACATTAGCAAATACTATAAAAAGGAACAAAGCACAGCAACAGCAGTTTATGGGATTTTTAATCCAACTGGCATTTATTGATGGAGAGGTAAGTAGCGGTGAAGAGGAGATTCTTTCACTTATTGCTGAAGCTTTAGAGTTTGATCCAAATGCATACCATGCTATCTTTGATCAGTTTGAAAAAATGATGCAAAATAGACAGCCAAAAGCAAATATTGAAGATGCCTACAGACTCCTTGGTGTTAGTGCTAATGATGATATGAAAACCATCAAAAAGGCCTATAAGAAGCTCATTCGGCAGTATCATCCTGATATTATCGCTTCTCAAGGAAAAAGTGAATCTTATATGAAGGAAGCAACGGAAAAAACACAAGAGATAAATCAAGCCTACGAGATGATAGAAGAGGCTCGTAAATAGTTACTACTTCTATATTTTAATCTTGTAAAAAATCTTTTTCCCAAAAAAACTCTATCCAATTATGAGCCTCATTTATCCAAACATGAGGTTTATAAACTGAAGTTGTTTTATAAAAAAGTGTTGCAGATATAAACTCTATCTCACTAAACTCATGCTCTAAGTAATTCATAATCTCTTTAAGTGTCTCTCCACTATCTGCAATATCATCTAAAACTAATACCCTCTTTAAATTTGTAAAACTACAGTTCCCAAAAAGAGTGATTTTCTCACGCTTACATGCTACATCATAAAGTTCTGTTCTTAGAGTTTGTACTTCTCTAATGCTTAATCCCTCTGCAACAGCATGTGCAAGTGTCAATCCCCCTCTTGCAATCCCTACAAGTGCTTCTGGTTCAAACCTTTTTACTTCTTTTATCAGAGAGTTTGTATCATCTCTAAAATTGTCATATGAATAATACTGCTTCATAAAATTCCTTCATGTTAAATTTAATTATTTTTAATCGTACTTACAAAATATTTATGGTAGTATACTTAACTAAGAAAAACAAAAGGACTAACAATATGATAAAAACAATTTCAAAGATCACTTTAATAGGTTTAACAGCAGCTGTAATCACAGGATGTGGAGGAGAAGCTCCTAAGCCAGTAGCTCCTGCCGCTCCATCTTTTGCTTGTAAACAAGAGAATGTACTTGCGCCAAAATGGACTTGTATCCCTGATGTACCTGGTTACTATGCAGGTGTTGGTATCGCAGATAAACACCCAGCAGGTGTTGCACATATGAGAAAAGTTGCGGTAATGAATGGTCGTTCTGATTTAGCACAACAGATTCAAACTACTGTAAAAGATAAAATGGCAGGTTTTACACAAGCAACAGGTACTGGTGATGCTGGTACAGTTGACTCAGTAAGTAAATCTATCACAAGTCAAGTAGCGAAAATCAACCTAAAAGGTTCAAAAGCAATGGATATGTGGACAGCACCAAGTGGTGCTATCTATATGCTAGTAACTGTACCTGAAGATGTGGTTAATGGTGTTGTTAAGAAAGCTGCAAAAACAAGCTTTAACAATGACGATGCTAGATGGCAACAGTTCCAAGGTTCAGAAGCTTTCAAAGAGTTAGAAAAAGAATTTAACTAGAACCAACATGAGAGGCTAATGCCTCTCAACCTCTTCTTCATCATAATTTAGATATAATCACAAAAATATAAACAACTCTTCATAAGTTACACAAGGTTACCCCATGAAAAAAATCGCCATAGTTGGTCGTCCAAATGTTGGAAAAAGTTCTCTCTTTAATCGTTTAGTAAAAAACCGTGATGCTATTACATCTGATCTTGCAGGTACAACTCGGGATGTTAAACGCCGTCATGTTATTGTTAACCAAAAAGAGGCACTTTTACTTGATACAGGCGGATTAGACAAAGGATGTGAACTTTTTGACAAGATTAAAGAGATGTCACTTAAAGCTGCTTATGCTGCTGATATTATTCTCTATATGGTTGATGGGAAAAGTATACCTGAAGATGAAGATAAAAAGTTTTTTTATGAACTTCAAGCGATGGGAAAACAGATTGCTTTAGTTGTAAATAAAATTGATAATGACAAGATGAAAGAGAATCTTTGGGAATTTTATGAGTTCGGAACAGGAGATATTTTCGGAATATCTGTTTCTCATAACCGTAATACTGTAGAACTTCTAGAGTGGATTGCTGATAAAATTCCTGAAGAAGATAGAATTAAAGAAGAGGAAGAGAATGCTGTTCAAGTTGTTGAAGAAGAGACTCAAGAGATAGACGATGAAGAGTTCTTTACTAACACTCATGATGAAGAGGATGATGGCTATACATACTGGGATGAAGATGAGATGGATGGTATTATCACTGATGATTCTATCTTTGGAAATAATGACCGTATCAAAGAGTTTGATGAAGAGGATATAAACCATATTAAAATCGCAATTATTGGCCGTACAAATGTTGGAAAATCTTCACTTCTAAATGCTCTACTTGGAGAAGAACGCTCAGTTGTAAGTAGTGTAGCGGGTACTACGATAGATCCTATTGATGAGACTGTACAGTACAAAGATAAGCAGATAACATTTGTAGATACAGCTGGTTTAAGACGCCGTGGTAGAATTTTAGGCATCGAAAAGTATGCACTAATGCGCACAACAGAGATGCTTGAAAATGCAAATATGGCACTTGTTGTTTTAGATGCAAGTCAGCCATTTTTAGACCTTGATGAAAAAATTGCTGGACTTGTTGATAGTAACCGTTTATCTTGTATTATCGTACTTAATAAATGGGATATTTCTAAAAGAGAAGAGCATGATAAAATAATTAAAGAGATTCGTGATAGATTTAAATTTCTTTCGTATGCTCCTATTTTAACACTCTCTGCACTTACTCATCAGCGTGTTGATAAACTCCACGATATGATTTTAGAGATTAATGCAAACTACTCACAAAGAATTTCAACAAGTAAGGTAAATGAAGTCATTGAACGTGCACTTCGTCGCCATACACTTCCAAGTGTGAGTGGTCAAGTTATCCGTATCTACTATGCAACACAGTATGAGACAAGACCACCTAAAATAGCTATTATTATGAATAAACCAAGTGGTCTTCACTTTACATATAGACGCTACTTAACAAACAAAATGCGTGAAGCCTTTAACTTTACAGGGACACCACTTCTCTTTAAAGCGAAAAAGAAAGGGGAGAAGTAGAGAAATCTTCTCTACTTAAAATGGTTTTACAACAACCATTGCTACTATTACCAACATAATTAATGTTGGTACTTCGTTATACATTCTAAAAAATTTACCACTTCTCTCGCATCTATCTTCAGCAAACTCTTTACGAAGTTTTTCTAATGAGTAGAAATAGATAATCAAAAATGCTACAAATAGTAGTTTTACATGTAACCATGCATTACCCTCAAAGCCAATCACATATACAAGATAAGAGCCACTAAGCAGAGTTGTCCACATAGAGGGTACACCTATATACTTAAAGAGCTTATACTCTTGAATCTTAACAACTGAAACAAAGCCCTTGTTATTGATATTCTCTGCATGGTAAACATATAAACGTGGTAGATAAAACAGTACCGCAAACCAAGAGATAAAAGAGACTACATGAAACCAGAGAACCCATTCATACATACTAAATCCTTAAAAGTTTTTTTCTAAATAAAAAGTGTTATAGTTTGAACCACCATGAACACCACTAAAAGTACCAAATACACCAGAACGGTGTTTTAAAGCATATCCAAGATAAGTATTATGCAAAGGTTTGTAAGAGATAAACTTTCCTAAATCAAAATCTAAACTAATATCTAAATAGTTCAAAAATTTTGCATAAGGTTCACCATCAGCAATTGCTTCAAAATACTCTGTTTCTAGTACATCTTTTGTATAAGAGAGACCCTCTCCAAAACCTACCCTTATACGTCTATCAAAAAAATCTATATTCCAGTAGAGTTTTACATAAAGTGTAACCTCTAAAGTATTAGCAAATTCATCTTCATCAAAATAAGATATACCGGACTTTACATAAAGATCTAAAGGGAGTGTTAAAAGCTCTTTTTGTAATAGATAACCAGCATCTAACGAGTAAGAAGTTAAGTCTCTAGGATGTGAGCCAAAATCTCCTGCTAAAATCTCTCCTAAATCATTTTCACTCGCTATACCATAACCTACACGAAGTGAATAATCTTGCTCTGAAGTATCCATAGCGAAGAGAGAGAAGTTTAAAAGTAAAATAAACACGAGAGTATGCTTCAAATGCTAAGGTCCTTGAAATGATTTGAGAGAGAAGTATGCCCCAGAAAAGGGACATAGAGAAGTAAAGCTTATACTAAGCGTCGATAGTTTCTAAATCTTTAACCGATCCATTCTTGTGATCAACTACTTTATCATGAAGGCGACGAAGAGCTTTTGTACCTTTGTCAATTGCCAGGTCAATAGCAGCATCTAAAACATCATCTTTTTGAGTAATGATTATAGGTTGCGCATGTGCGATTTTAATATCAAACTCAACCATAACACCTTTTTTCTCAGCTGCAACAACACAGTTAATACTTGTAATATCTAATGAATATTTTCTAAATGCTTCAACAGCACCTTCAATATGTGCTTTTGTAGCGTCAGTTAATGTAATATCTTTTGAACGAATTTGTAAGTTCATAATAAATCCTTTTATTGAGAGTTATACAACTCTTCTTTAATACTCAAAGTGTAACTAAATAAAGCTGAGATTGGTATAATACGATTAAAAAAATTTAGGATTTATTTGTGATGAGAGTATTAACAGGAATTCAGCCCTCAGGTGACTTACATATTGGAAACTATTTTGGCTCTATTAAGCAGATGGTCGATGCACAAGTCAAAGGCGATACATTTGCTTTTATAGCTAACTACCATGCTATGAGTAGTGGTAATGGTGGGGAGAAGTTAGCAAAACTTACTATGCAAACTGCAACAGACTTTTTAAGTCTAGGTATCGATCCAAATAAATCAACCTTTTGGGTGCAGTCAGATGTTAAAGAGGTTTTAGAACTCTACTGGATTCTTTCAGCATTTACACCAATGGGTCTACTTGAACGTGCACACAGTTATAAAGATAAAACAGCAAAGGGTATTAGTGCGAATCACTCACTTTTCTCTTACCCTGTTCTTATGGCAGCAGATATTCTTCTCTACTCTCCAGATATTGTTCCTGTTGGAAAAGATCAAATTCAACATGTTGAAATTGCTCGAGATATTGCTACAAAATTTAATAACGAATATGGTGACATCTTAAAACTTCCAGAGTTTAAAGTTGAAGAGAGTGTACAGACTGTTCCTGGAACTGATGGCCAAAAGATGTCTAAAAGCTATAAAAATACAGTAAATATTTTTGGTGAAGAGAAAAAACAACTCAAAACTATTAAAAAGATCATTACTGAAAATGTGCCAATGGAAGAGCCAAAAGAGTATGAAGAGTGTAATGTTTATAATATGGCAAAACTCTTTTTAAATGCTAATGAACTTTTAGAACTTCAAGAACGTTATAAAAAAGGGGGAGAGGGGCATGGTCACTTTAAACTCTATCTTGCAGATGTTATGTGGGAATACTTTAGAGAGTATCGTGAAAAACGAGACTATTATTTGAATAACCAGCATGAGGTTAGAGATATTTTACGAGCAGGAGCACAAAAAGCATCCAATATAGCACAGCCTAAAATGGAAGTAATTAGACAAGCTACGGGTATACTCTATTAAAAAATATTTAAGAGAACTAAGATATACTTTTAGCTTATATCAAAAATAAGGATTTTATATGAAGTTGTTCTTAATCTTAGGGCTCTTGCTCTTTAATCTACAGGCAAAATCACTTTTTAGTAATGATGCACAAAAAGAGAGTAGTATTTATATCAGTAATCTAAAAGAACTGATTTTAGCGACACAAACAACTAGGGGCCTTACGAATGCTTACCTTAATGGTAATACAGCCTCTCTTCTTCTTATATATAACAGTAGAAGTAATATTAAAAAAGCAATTGGTAAAATGGAATCAACAACCTTAGCAACTGATATAGTAATTAATACAAGAGCTTCGGATATATCTAAAGCACTAATTAAACTTAATTCTATCGCTTTTAAACAGGATCCAAAAAAGACCTTTAGTGACTATACAGAACAAATCGAACAGATTTTAATGTTAGCACAAACAATTAGTCAAAGAAATACTAAAGATCTCAATCCTTTTGGAAGAGAAGCTTCTGTTATTATGATGGAAAACATGCTACCTCTTACGGAATATGTTGGGCAACTCAGAGGTTTTGGTGCAGGAGTCGCAGCTAGAGGTGTTGTTGTCAGAAGTGATATAGAGCAGATATACCTACTTGTAAATGAAGTAACAACTCTCAATAGTACTCTACAAGAACAGATGAGTGGCCTTATCGCTAAATACCCAGCTAAATTACCATCATCAATTAAAACAGAAATATCTACTATAAACAAAGCAGTGAAGAAGTACCAATTTCTTGCTAGTAAAACTCTTTTAAAAACACCTACAAAAGTAGACTCTGATCTCTACTTTGAACAAGGAACAGAGTTAATTGAAGATATAGTAAAAGCATACAATACATGTAATAGAGCAATCTTAGAAGATTCTAAAGGATGGTTATAAAAAACTGCCATTAGACCCTCTTCGGGTCTTACTCTTAAGATTTAAAATTTTAACCCTAAACTCTCTTTTGTAATATAATTCTTTTTCGCCCAGTTATCACTTTTAAGTTTTAAAATACTACGAACTTCTTCATTTACTAAAATATAGTTAAGTGTAACAGTAACAGAAGTGGCACCTTCAAATACAGGAACTCTAAGAACTTTTTTCCCTTCTGCTGGGATAGACATATCTTTTGCTTTCTTTATTGCTAAATGTGGGATAGTTGGCTTATTTCTCTTTCTTACATAGTGATTTGTTAAAGAGAGTGTCTGTTCTTTAAGAATTTTATCTCTTTTTTTGTATACAACATTTACTTCTATCTCACGAGAGCCAAAACCACTAGGAATATTGTGAGGTTGTGGATTTATAATTTTAACAACGACATTGCTACCTTTTTGTGATAGTTTTAATTTTAAAGCATCTTTCCACATAGAAGAAATATGTGCACCCTTAAAACCATGGTCACGTACTTTACGAATTTTTGCTTTGCCATTATACATTTTATATGTTGATGCAACATCCTTTCGTTTTGCTCCCATATGACACTCTACACAATTTTTTATTCCCTTTTTCTTCCCTCTATTGTATTCACTTTCCATATCTGTAAAAATAATGCCTTTAGCACTTCTATCATTAGCATGACAAACAAAACAGAGCTTATTTGGGTTTTTATCCATAAATGCATGATGTACTACTTTATGATATGGTGATTTTGCATCTTTATAAGGTCCTGTCATAGTACCAGACTCAGTCCATTTTACTCTATTTATACCACGTTTAGATGCATCGTATGAATCATGAATTTTATCTATATTATGACAGACAACACAGTTGATTCCTTCACTTATAGCTGTATCATTAACAGCATTATCAACTTCACTTCCCTTATCTAGTCCCATTACAGCAGCGATTTCATAATCTTCATCTGTGCTAGTTACTGAAATACGAGGATTATGACATGTAGCACATTCCACTTTTACAGCATTTACACTTTTTCTAGTCTTTCTCGAATAGTATTTTAAACTCTCTCTAAAATACTCATCTTTTTCAAAATGACTCTTAGAGTGCCATGAATTTTCCCACTCACTTACTATACGTAAATGACATGCTTTACAACTTTGAGAATCTTGAAACCGTTCATCAACCTTTACAACTTCTGCAGTCGCAAAAAGGGATAAATTTATTGAAACGATAAGTAGAACTATTGAAAAAAATCGCATCAAACTATCCTCTTTGTTTATTTAACCAGACCATAAGACCTTTTTGTGCATGAAGTCTATTTTCAGCTTCATCAAAAATTATTTTAGAGTGAGAGTCCATAATCTCTTCGGAAACTTCATACCCTCGATAAGCAGGAAGACAGTGTAAAAATTTTGCATTTTTTTGAGCTAAGCACATCATAAGACTATCGACCATAAAACCTTTAAAGTCCTTAACTCTCTGCTCTTTTTCATCCTCTTGACCCATTGAAGTCCAAGTATCTGTAGTCACAATAGTTGCACCATGAACAGCCTCTTTAGGATCATTCATCATACTTATTTTAGCACCACTCTCTTTTGCAAATAAAAGTGCCTCTTCTAAAATAGTTGCATCAACTTCATATCCCTTTGGTGTTGCAATACGAAGCTCAAAACCAAGTTTTGCCGCAAGCATCATCCATGAATGAGTCATATTATTTCCATCACCTATATATGCAACCACGGCATCTTTTTCAACACCATGCTCAACCATAGTCATATAATCTGCTAAAAGTTGCACCGGATGAAAAGAGTCTGTAAGTCCATTTATCACAGGAACTTTAGAGTTCGCTGCAAACTCTTCTATCATGCTATGTTCAAATGTTCGAATCATTACCATATCACACATAGAAGATATCACACGTGCTGTATCTTGTACTGGTTCCCCACGACCTAAATGAATATCACGATTAGAGAGAAAAAGTGCATGACCCCCTAGCTGAAACATACCTGCTTCAAAGCTAACACGAGTACGAGTAGAACTCTTCTCAAAAATCATTCCAAGAGTTTGCATCTCAAGCTCTTTCTTGTAAATACCATCACGAAGATTCTTTTTTATCTCTAAACCAGTATCAATAATTTCTAAAATCTCTTCTTTTGTAAAATCTTTAAGTGTTAAAAAATGTCTCAATTTTTCATCCTAATTTTATTGTTTAATATATATTCTACTTATACTTTTCTTTAATCTAACTGTTTTGTAGCATTTTTGCTACCTCTTTGGCATGATATGAGATGATTATGTTCGCTCCCGCTCGCTTAAACGCTATCATAGTCTCCATTACAACTCTATCATAGTCTATTAAGTTTGCAAGTCCTGCATGTTTTATCATTGCATACTCACCACTTACATTATAAACTGCCATTGGAAGAGAAGTGGCATCTTTTATCTCACGAACTAAATCAAGATAGGCAAGTGCAGGTTTTACCATTAGTATATCTGCTCCTTGCATCTCATCACTTACTGATTCCGCTATAGCTTCACGACGATTTGCAGGATCCATCTGATACGAAGCACGATCACCAAAACTAGGAGTTGATTCTGCCACATCACGAAATGGTCCATAATAACCCGAAGCAAATTTTGTAGAGTATGCCATAATAGGAAGATTTTCAAAACCATTTGCATCTAAAGAGGTTCGCAGTGTCTCTATAATTCCATCCATCATACCACTTGGTGCTATCATATCAGCACCTGCTCTTGCATGAATAAGTGCTTGTTCTCCAGAAATTTCTAAAGTTGCATCATTATTGACAGTCTCTTTAGCTTCATCTATAATCCCACAGTGCCCATGGTCAGTATACTCACAAAAACACAAATCAGTCACAACAAACATATCAGGATGCTCTGCTTTGATAGCACGAATGGACGAAGCAATAATTCCATGATCACAAAGAGCATCACTCCCTATAGAGTCTTTAGTATCAGGAATACCAAATAGTATAATAGAGTAGATACCAAGAGATTTCAACTCTTCACACTCTTTTATTACAACATCTATACTCATCTGATAAACACCAGGCATTGATGCAACTTCTGTTTTAATCCCTTCACCACTACGAATGAATAATGGATAGATAAAATCATCAGCTCTCACCTCTGTCTCTCTTACTAAAGAGCGAAGATGCTTATTTAAACGAGTACGGCGAAATCTTTGAAACATTGTTAAACCTTTTTTTTGCTATAATTATTTTAAGAAAAATATTTTACCCTTTTAAAGATTAAACTAAATGAATATAATTATATCCGAAGTAGCAAATTTACCATCACGTTTTGGTAATTTCAATGTAAAAGCCTTTAAAGAAGGTGAAAAAGAACACCTAGTCATCTATGCTAAAAAGCTTGAGAGTGAACCGATCGTTCGTGTCCACTCAGAATGTCTTACAGGAGATGCACTTGGTAGTCTTAAGTGTGACTGTCGTGATCAACTCGAGTATGCACTTGATCTTGTTCATAAAGAGGGAGGTATGGTTATCTACCTCCGTCAAGAGGGTCGAAATATTGGGCTTTTAAATAAGATAAATGCTTATGCTCTACAAGATAAAGGGCTCAATACTATAGAGGCTAACCATCAACTCGGTTTTGCTGCTGATGAACGCAGCTATGAAGTAGTCACCTTTATTCTTGAATATTTCAACATACAGAAGATTAAACTTCTTACTAACAACCCTAATAAAATCAACTCTATTAATGGAATTGAAATAATACAGAGAGTACCAATTATAATGGAACCTAATGAGTTTAATAAAGATTACTTAGGTGTAAAACGTGATGAAATGGGACATTTTCTTTAGATTATTTAAAAAGTAGGAAAATAGATATATGCCAATTGACATAGAGAATGATAATCTAGACACTGCCATTAAAAAGCTCAAAGCTAGAGAAGAGAACCTGCAAACCCTTGAAAGTATCTCTAAACTAGGAAGTTGGGAAATAGATCTACAGACAAAAAAAGCCATTTGGTCTGAAAGAAGTTATGAGATTTATGGTATTGAAAAAGAGACAGAAATAGGATTTGATACATTCTTTTCAATTGTAACACCTGAATATCTAAAGAGTGCACAAAAAGCACTCCAACAAGCAATTACAACAGGAGAACGCCAAACACTCCAGTGTAAGGTAACTCATACTCATGGTCATACTATAGAAGTTCTCATTAATGCACAAGTAATCTATGACACACAGCAGACTCCTTTAAAACTAATAGGTACAACACAAGATGTGACAGAGTATGTTTCAATAAAAAACAGAACAAAAGAGCTCTCTGAACTCCTGGAACACTCTTCAAATGAGATTTATATAATAACGAGGGAAGACTACAAATACCTCTATGTAAATCAAGGAGCTTGTGCTGCACTAGGCTACAGTGCTAAAGAGCTTTTAAATATGTCTGTTTTTGATATCAATCCAGATCTCACACAAAAAGAGATCTCAAAAATGCAAGAGTATCTCAAACAGCATGATCATATCTTAAATCAAACACGACATAGACGTAAAGATGGTTCTACATATATAGTTCAGTCTTATATTCATACCATTACTTATCATGAAAAGCCCGCCTATGTTCTCTTTGATACAGATATTTCTCAAGAGCTTCAACTCCAAAAAGACTATAAGAAACAAGCAAAAATTTTAGACTATATTCATGATTCAATCATAGCAACAGATACAGAAGGAAATATAACAAGTTGGAATAGAGGAAGTGTAAACCTATTTGGTTATCTAGCACAGGAGATGATGGGCAAACATATTCTGACAACTTATGATAAAAAAAACAGCTACGCAATTAAAGAACTATTTTCTATCCTTAATGTTCAAGAGAGTCTCAATATAGAAGCATATATGCTTAAAAAAGATAGTCATCGTGTTTTATGTGATATTTCACTGAGTGTATCAAAAGATGAAGATGGTACAATTGATGGTTATGTAGGATACATTCAAGATATCACTACCCAGAAAAAGATCGAAGAACTACTTAAAAAACAGACTTTAGAACTCCAGTACCAAGCACATCATGATACACTTACAGACCTTCCAAATAGAACACTTTTTAAAGATAGACTCTCTCAAGCAATAGTAAATGCACGACGAAATAAAGAAAAATTTGCCCTCCTTTTTATAGATCTTGATCAATTTAAAAAGATTAATGACTCTCTTGGACATCATATTGGAGATAAGGTTCTTATTGAAGCTGCACTGAGAATACAATCAACAATACGCGAAGAGGATACACTGGCTAGACTTGGAGGGGATGAATTTACTATTATTTTAAAAGATTTAAAAAGTATTCAGAATGCATCACATATTGCTCAAGATATAATTAATATTATGAAAGAGCCTATCACAGTCATTAACCATAATCTTTATGTGACTTCAAGTATTGGAATCAGTATCTACCCTGATGATACAACAAATGATGATAATTTAATAAAATATGCTGATGCTGCTATGTATAAAGCAAAAGATGAAGGGCGAGATAACTACCAGTTTTACTCAAGAGATATGACAGCCTTCGCTTTTGAGAGAGTAATTATGGAGTCAAGCCTTCGAGTTGCACTTCAAGAGGATCAATTTGAAGTCTATTTTCAACCTCAATTTAAAGCACAATCATATAAAATTGTTGGGATGGAAGCACTGATTCGATGGAGACACCCATCGTTAGGACTTGTTTCTCCTATTAAATTTATCTCTATTGCTGAGGAGAGTGGACTTATAGTCGACATTGATAGAGTAGTGATGTATAAAGCGATGAAACTTTTTGTAAAATGGTATGAAAAAGGATTAAACCCAGGAATACTTTCACTCAACCTTGCAATGAAACAGCTCTATAAAAATGACTTTTTAGCACATTTAGTCCAGATTATGAATGAACTAAACTTTCAGCCACACTGGCTTGAGCTTGAGATAACAGAGGGACAGGTAATGAGTAGTCCTGAGCTCTCTATTGAAAAACTCAAACAGATTAACAATATGGGAATTGAGATTGCGATTGATGATTTTGGGACAGGTTACTCTTCTCTCTCATATCTTAAAAAATTTCCCCTTGATAAACTTAAAATCGATCAATCATTTGTAAAGGATATTCCTGATAATGAGGATGATATGGCTATTACTCGTGCTATTATTGCACTTGGAAAGAGTTTAAATCTTATTCTTATTGCAGAGGGTGTAGAAACAGAAGAGCAACGTGACTTTTTAATCGAGAATGATTGTGATTTAATTCAAGGATATCTCTACTCTGTGCCACTTCCAGAAAAAGAGATAGAGATACTTTTAGAGTCTAAACAAACTTAGAATCATTCAGTGCTGAGATTCTTCGCTTTGCTGCATCTGATACTAAGAGTAACTCTTCAGTATCTTTTTGTAGTTCTAAAAAGTAAAGTTTTGCCTTATCTTTTTGAAGATCATCGACTTTATTTGCACCTAAAAATTTTGCAAAAAAACCTTTTTTCTCCTCTTTAAAATAAATTTCATAAATACTTACATAATCACGATGCCAGTTTTCATGACTTCTATCTAATCGTTCAAAAAACTGTAAACCTAGAACACTCTTTATCTGTTGTGCATTAGAGTAGAACCATATACCACACGCACACTCCATCTTACCAAGGGCTGTAGGGTGTTTAATCTCTTTACCAGCGATTACAGCTTTGATTTTATCCATCTGTGCAAGGTGTACTTGTTTAGCATTTTCTATTGCTTCTAACATTTCAAGTTTCGTCATCTTTATGAACCTTTCTATATAACTTATAGGTATTATTACATAAGATTAATAATAAAAACTATATAATTTACTAAAATTATTTATAAGGAGATGAGAATGAAACACCTAAAACCAACAGATAACGAGATAAAACTCAATCCTAAACGCTATATCGTTTCTAAGACTGATGCTAATGGTATTATTGAGTATGGTAATGATTATTTTGTAGAGATTTCAGGATACACAGAATCAGAACTTATTGGAAAGCCTCACTCTATTGTTCGCCATCCAGATATGCCAAGAGTTGTTTTTAAAATGATGTGGGACAGAATCAACCGTGCACAAAACATTATGGCTGTTGTAAAAAATCTTGCTAAAGATGGAAGTTACTACTGGGTTGTTACAGAGTTTGAGCCAAAAGTAGATCCAATTACAAATGAGATTATCTCTCATACTGCATTTAGAAAAGCTGCCCCTCAAAAAGCAATAGATGCTATGGAGCCTATTTATCAAAAACTTATAGAGATTGAGAAAGATGGTGGTATGGAAGCGAGTGAAAAATATCTTCGTGGTTACTTAGAAGAACAAAATATATCTTACGATGACTTAATTAATAGTCTAGTAGGAAATAGTGGTCTTTTTAAAATCTTTTTCACTATGATGAAAAAACTCTTCAAGTAAATTCAAAGGATATTTTATTGGACTTAAAAGCAACACTCGCACAAGATAATATAGATCTACCAGACGACTTTTTTTATAATGTGCAAAAATATAAAGAGCACCTTTATAAATGGAATAAAATCCATAATCTAACAGGTGCTAAAGACAATGAGACTCTTGATTCCTTTATCTATGATGCGATCTTTCCACTCTCTTTTTTACCATCTCTCAACTCACTTATGGATATAGGAACAGGAGCTGGATTTCCAGGAATGATTCTCGCGTTTGGTCTTCCTAACACTCATGTCACTTTAGTTGAGCCACTTATGAAAAGAGCAAGTTTTTTACAGTTTATAAAAGCCGATTTAAAACTTAAAAATGTCACAGTTGTCAAAAAACGAGTAGAACAGATGGAACCAAAAATCTTTGATATGATTACATCACGTGCTGTTACAGAGACAAAAATGCTTCTTAAGTTGAGTGAAAACTTTCGAGATGAAAAAACAAAGTTTCTCTTTTATAAGGGTGAAAAAGTTTTTGATGAAGTAGAAGATGGAGTAAAAGATATGCAACACAAAATTATTGAAACAGACAATAGACACTATCTACTCTTAGGAGAAAATATATGATACTTAAAGTCCTACTTATAGCAGCAGTAATAGGCATAGTCTATTTCTTATTTATAAAGAAAAAGCCAAAAGTGAGTAATCACACAAAATCAGAAGAGAAAACAGAGGCTGATGAGATGGTTGCCTGTGAGACATGTGGAGTTTATGTAGCACTCAATGAAACAATCTTAAGTGGATCAAAATACTACTGCTCAA
>JAMORO010000034.1 GCA_027063505.1 Sulfurimonas sp. | reverse complement strand
TTTTATAAAAAGCTTCCATCTCAGCTCTTGTAGCATCTGTATCTTTTCTGATGTTTGGCATAGTATTTACAAACTTTTTACCCTTTGAGCCAACATAACCAGCCGAGGCCCCACGCTCTTTTTGGGTGTTGTGAACCATAGCACTGATCTTTGTTGCTAAGATAGTTGCTTGTTCTATCTTATCTAACTCATTTAGATCTGTATAATTTTTATAAATATTCATACTGAGTAGTGAAAATATCACAAGTGCAGGAATCGACACTAAAAGTGCCATTTTGAATTTTATTGTAAGATTATTAAGCATTTGTACATCCTAGAGTTTTATTATTACAATATTTTACCCTAATAATGTCTCTAAAATATTTCAATTTCTAAAATTCTATGCTAAATCCTACTAGAAGTTGATAATCACTTTTATCAGGTGTTGTGTTATCAGCTGATTTTTCTGGCTCGAGTATATAATCCCAAACTCCTGTTATATCTAAGTCAAGCCATGAAGTTAAATCATTTTCTAGAGTTAGTAACATATGGTGCTTGTATTTACCCGCTGCTTGGTCTGAATATGTCAACTTATAGTTATATGTTATATCTGTTATATTATTTACTTCGATTTCATACTTTGTACTTACTTCAAGTGCAGGTGAGAAGGTGTCTATTGCTTTACCTTCTTCAACAGTCGCATATTTTGTATATAAGAATGCAGGACCACCAGAGACACTCCATGTACTCTTTTTAGTATCAATAATTGTGTACCCAACCCCTAAACCAAGTGTTAACTGCTGATCAATATTTTTATATTTATCGGTATATATCTCACTAAATACAGGTGTCCAGAAAAAGTGTCTAGTGAGGTATCTATCATATTTTTGATTAAGACGGTGATCATTTGCAGTCTTTACATCATCTTTAACTGAGGTACGACCAAGATAATCAAAAGTAAGCCGAGACATAGATGTACGCCTCTGTACATTTATCTGTGCACTATAGTCATACTGATTTGAATTTCCTCTTCTAAAGTCTAAACTTAGAGTTGCCTTACCCGACCAGAAACTTCGCTCATGCTCTCCCGCCGGTGCAAAAGAGATAACATCATCTCTATTAAATTCGTAAGTATTCTCACCTTGAACCACTTTTAAAACACTGCCCTTAAGCCTTAAAACACCTGGAAAGGTTGCAAGATTTTCAATATTTACACTTATGATATGATAACTCTTAATTTCAACTACATCATCAAAATCAAAAGTATAAATTCCTACTTCATCACTATCGAACTCTAATTCATCTTCATAGAGTGCTTTTATCTCACCCTTAAACCACTCTCCTGATTTTGTTTTTACCCAATCATATTTTTTAGGTGTGGGGGAGAGATCTTCCCATTTATCTTGAATATTAGTTAAATCAATATTTCCATCAGCATCCATAGAGTCTGTAACTTTTGAAACAGAGATACTTTTTTCTTTCTGTTCCCCTTTATGTGCCTTACTCCTAACTTCATCATCACTAAGCCCTGACTGATCCTCTACCACTATGAGTTTATCATCCTCTACAGGCATTATAATCTCTTTCTCATTTTTTGTTGTGTTTGTATCTTCTGAAGGTAATTCTACTCCAAAAAGAGTAATGTGGAGAAGAAAGAGAAGTGTAAGTAATCTCATAAACTAAAGTTTACCGTACATCTCATTATAAAAATTGAGGGCATATCTATCACTCATACTTGCGATATAGTCAGCAATAACACGATGTTTATTTCGTACATCTAACTGTTTATAGTAAAACTCTGGAAGCATTTTTTCCTCTTCCATTAGTCCATTATAGAGACCTTTAATAGCCTGTTTTCCTGCATACATCTTACGAACTATACTTTTATGTTGGTACATTTTACTAAACATAAGTTTTTTAAGTTTTTTAAGTTTTGTCTCAAGAATAGGATCCATTCCTATCGGTGTTAAATTATCTAACTCTTTGAGTCTCGGCTGTGAATACTCTAACAGTGAATAGACAAGATGATTTATAAGATGTGAGCTAAAACGGTAACGAAACATCTCATCATTCTCTTCGCCTACACCCTCTGCCTCTACTTTAGCAAGTATCTCACGAACAAGTTCACTCTCTTTTAAATCTTCAAAAGTGATAAGTCCTGAGTTTACACCATCATCTATATCATGACTTGTATAGGCTATCTCATCTGCACGATCAACAATCATCGCCTCAAAAGAGGGGTGTTTATCTAAATCAAACTGTTCATGAATAGAGTCTGGTAAGAATGACTTATGGTAAGGATAAGAGTGCTTTAAAATACCCTCTAACGTAGCAAATGTAAGATTCAACCCATTAAAGGCTTTATAGCGTTTCTCCAAAGTTGTCACAACACGAAAACTCTGAAAGTTGTGCTCAAAACCATTTGTAAAACCATCAGCTTTTAAAGACTCATCGAGGGTATCACCACCAACATGACCAAAAGGTGTATGACCTAGATCATGGGCTAAGGCGATAGCCTCGGCCAAAGACTCGTTGAGTCCTAAGGTCGAAGTAATTGAGCGAGCGATTTGAGAAACTTCTATAGAGTGTGTTAAACGTGTACGAAAGAAGTCACCCTCATGGTTTAAAAAAACCTGTGTCTTATACTCAAGCTTACGAAACGATCCCGAATGAATAATTCTATCCCTATCCCGAGCAAAAGGGTTACGAAAATCCTTATCTATTTTATGAAAACGATCACTTGCTTGCATAAAAAACTAAGCTTTTTTGATAAATTCAGTTTTGAGATAAATCTTCGTACCATTTACACGACCTTCTACATGGTCATCCATATCGTGTGGTAGAGAGATACGTGTTACTGTAGTTCCACGTTTAGCAGTAAAACCAGCACCTTTTACATCTAAATCCTTAAGTATTACGATACTATCACCAGCATTTAACTCTACACCATTTGCATCACGAAATACTACTTTGTTTTCATCTGCTGCTACTGCTTGTTCTGCTAGCTTTAACTCATCTTCTTCTAAGTACATCATCTCAACCATATCTTGACGACCAAGTTGACTCCAAAGAATATATGACATAATTTTTGCAGCTGGTGTTTCAGACCACATAGCATCATTCAGACAGTTAAAGTGAGTCTCATCTAACTCACCTGACTCTATCTGTGTTTTACAATTAGCACAAACATAAACGCTCTGATCTTCACTACCATCACTAACAGGTAACTCTAAAACACTTACATCTTCGCTACTTCCACATAACTCACATACTTCACTTCTTGCCATTTTTACTTCCTTTATTTAATTTTTAGAATTATACTACTTTCTTTTTGAGAAGAGCTTTTTACTCTTCTTCCTCTTTATCAAATGTTATATCTTTATCTGCGATTTTTTTGTCATTCACTACTTTATCAAAAGCTTTATCCGCTTTTTTCTCATCATAGTCTCTACACTCTTGTGGCATAGTTGCATGAGGATCAGAAGCTATCTGGTCACACATTGTGCCATTAAAAGTAAAGTACGAACACCCACTCATCATAAACGCCATTGGTAACAGTAAAAGTTTTGTCATTATTTCTTCTTTATAATTAAGTCTAAATATTTTTTAGGTGTTACCTGCATCATCGCTTGAGCAAGCCAACGTATCTGAAAAAATGCAGCACCACTATCACGAAGAGTAAAGTAGTTTTTTAGACTACGGAGATTAAAAGTAACCACCATATCTACTTTTACATTGTCAGAGATAATATGCTTAAAAGCATCACCAACATTACGTTTTTTCTTTCCAGCTTGAAGTGCTTTGTAGAGTTCTGCCGCATCACCTACAAACTCTTCAAGAAAAGGAAGAGAACTTTTCGCCACAGCAGTTGTGTAGAAGTTTTCAAGTACATTAAACTGAAAATCTAGTTTTTCATATATGCCTGCAATCTCTACACGGTTATAAGCTTCATCAGCTGTAACAAACATATCAAAAGCTAAAACTGTTGTAATAAAAAACTCTCTATCATCACCTATCTTCGCTGCTACAAAAGCATTAATAAGTCCGCTCATAGTATAGCGAGTACTTCTCACACTTATAGCTTGAATACGATGGCGAGCATGCTCTTGTAAAACACCACGACTTGTTCCACGAATAAGAAAACTAAGATTTGCATGTTCTAAGATAGAGTGGTGAAAATAGGTCCAAGCAAGATCATCTAAAAGAGCAGACTCGTCAATGGCGTTTAATGCATCACACATTGAGTTATCAGGAAGAGTGTCTTCTATCTCATTTATAACACTATTTTCACTATTTGAAAAAGAGTCATAACAGGTACGAGCAGCCGTTTCGGCAACTCCTATTCCTGTATCTTGAAGTAGTACAACTTCAGGTTTTGTGTATTTTATCCCATACATCTCTTCACTCATAACTGCATCCACCTCATCTTTTTTTCACCAAATTTTTGGCTAATTCTAATAAAGTATTTTACTATATCAAACTTATAACTTACTCATACACTAGGTCATCTCGCCAAAGAGGATGATGAAAATGGAGGCGATGATCACAGGTAGTTGAGACAACAGAACTATCAAAAGTAATTTTTCCTATCTCTTTCCACTCCTTTTTACCCTCTTTTTCTCGACTGGAAACAGAGATATTAAAAATAAGCTTCTCACCCTCTTTGAGTTTAAACTCCTCTCTAAAATCTTCTACCCCAACTTTTGTTTGACCTTTTTGTGCTTCTATTTTCATCCATTTTGGTGTAATTACTGTGATATTTTCATCATCTCCAAGATAGGAGAGTTCATAGAGTTGTCTCACTCCTGAGTTCTTATCAGCATTACTAAATGCATTAGCTACTTTTAATCCATAAGCGAGTGAACCTAAAACAGTAGTAGTAAAGCTGATATTTGGCTCATTAGTCAATGCAACATCAGTATAGTACTCTGCATCAGTACCCCCTAAATCATCTATTACAAAGAAGTTTGCACTCGGTGTTGTTTGAAGTTCAAGGGGGTCTGTAGTAGCAAAAAGTTTTCCTGCCATGCCAAAAGCACGATTTTCTCCTCTCTTTGTATTACTCATCGCAGAAGATGCACGAGCAATTATAAGAGCCCTGCTTCTGTGTTTAAAGTGACCACTATAGGGATTTGGAGTATCTATCTCCCAAATACCTCTAAGACAGACACCATTAGGGTGTGCTAACTTATCAAAGTACTCTATAATATCGGCTCTATTACTTAAAGTTCTCGCTGCATTTTTAGAGATTAAGTCTATAGAACCACTAAAGAGTCTAGAGTAAGAGACCTCATCTTGGGGTAAAACAGCTACTTCATCAGAAATGACTTCATTCCATACAGCTTGAAACTGATTTATTACAGGTATAAAAACTGTTGTGGGGGTGTGAGCTGTCTGTGCATTAGAGCTATTACAGCCGGCTAAAAACAGAAAACTCAAAAATGTTAGTATCTTTTTCATTATAAAACCTTATAACTAAACTATCATAGGGTATCATAATAAATGAAAGTTTTGCTAAATTTTCAAACTATCTCGAAATACTAAAACCAATACCAATTTTATTTACATTATGATTATAGTCTATCAAGGACTCTCCATAACCTGTAAAAGCTTTTATGTATAAGAAAAGGTCATTATCATCCGAAAGTGGATAGGAGTAGTTCACCTCAGTAGCTCTATACTTACTAAAGCTATTACGTGAAATTAGTTTCACAAGATGCTTTTTATAAGGGAGTAGGAACTTTACCTGACCATACCCCATATACTCCATTAAGTCTGTGTTGTACTCTAAAGAGCCTACATCTTTCCAAAACTGTAACTCAGTAAAAACAAATCCCGTTTGAAAATAGAACTTTCCAGTAATATAATTCCATGAACGCTCATACTCCCCACCTCTCCCATTTGACTTATGTTCAAAAGCAAAACGAATCACTTTAAGATAATCAAACTTTTTTATATACCCTACCGGTAGTGTGATAAAAAGCTCTGGGTTATAGTTTGTCTCTCTAAAATAAGCAGACTTCTCATAGAGTTGCCAAAAAGATTGTTGTGTATAGCCTATAGAGTAGATCTCATTTAAACCTAAAAAGTTTACTGCATAATCATACTTTATACTTATCTGAAACTCTGTCTCTATCTCTTTTGCTTGATGCCCGTTTGTCTTAGGATAGACTCCATTATAGCGATAACTAATAGGTAAAAAATAGTTACTAGCATGGGCTTTAAAACTATACATAGACTTTGCATACTGCTCTATAGTTTTTTTAGTCTCTTTATCGGAAGGGGCATTAATACTGCTAAAAAGTTTTCTGGTCTCTTTATTTATATCACGGCTTGGATCTGGCTGATTTTGCCAATAGTATCCATGTGAAGAGAACTTGTACCACTTCTGCGCATTTTCAAGATCAACTTTGCAACCCTCTCCATGTTCATACATATACCCTAAAATATAAGCTGCATCATAATCATTTTCTACTGTTGCTAACTCTTTAAAAAGTTTTAATGAAGTCTCAAAATCACCCTTTTTATAAATAGCATAGGCCTCTTCATACTCAGTTGATGCAACAAGGTTTAAAAGAAGAGATAATAAGATAATGAGCTGTTTTATCATCGCTGTACACCATCTAAAATAGGTACAAAATCACAATCTTCCAACTCTTCTTCTTCAATTTTATCTCCATTCTTCATAAAACGAGTAATAACCTGCTTCCCATTTTTCTCTATAGGTGCAACTAAAATACCCCCATCAGCTAACTGTTCAAAGAGTTTTGAGGGAATCTCTTTAGCTGTTGCTGAAAAGAGAATTCTATCAAAAGGGGCATAACTCACCCAACCATTTTGCCCATCATCTGTTCGAGTGTGAACATTGTTAATATTGAGCTCACGAAAGCGTCTTTTTGCTTCAAGTATAAGTGGTTCTATCCGCTCAATGCTAAATACACCTCGAAAGAGCTGTGCAAGGACTGCTGCTTGATAGCCACTACCACACCCTACTTCTAAAACTCTATCAGCACCACGAGGAAAAAGATACTCTGTCATCTTTGCTACAGTTAAAGGAGAAGAGATATACTGTGCCTCACCTATAGGGAGTGCATCTAGCTTGTAAGCATTATGTCTAAAACCTTTAGGAACAAAGGCTTCTCTATTTGTCTTTGCAATGGCATTTTTTACCTCGTGTGAGAGGGGAAAAACCTTCTCAATCTCATCTGCCATTCGTGCTGTTTTTGTTGCTGTTATTCTGTCCAATTTATTCCAAACCTATATTTATATATTTTCTCATTAATGCTATTTTTTTCTGACTATACTCTAGCTCTAAGCAAGGCTTATTCCCATTAAAAGTTACTTCACCTTGGGGTGTAATAATAGAACTCATACCCGTACAATCCTCATTTTTTGAATCACTTGCAATAACATAACATTGGTTCATGATGGCAAGTGTTTGGGTCAAGGATTTAAAGTGTTCTGCACGAGGTTTCCCCCACCAAGAAGGTGCCACTATAACATCAGCACCCTCAGATTTTTGCCACAACTCTTTAAAACGTAACTCAAAGCAGATAAAGATAGCTATCTTTATTCCATCGACTTCAATGATGCGAAAATCATCATCACTCCCCTCACTCATATACTTATGCTCATTCCCAAGGCGGAAGAGTCTCGCCTTTGCTCTTTTATAAACTAAAATGCCATTGTAAAAAATAACTGCATTATTAAAGATTACTCCATCTACTTTTTCCAACATTGTCAAGACAATTATCTTCTCTTGTGAGGCTGATAAGAGAGCTTGTGTTGCTACCTCACTAAATGCTACAGCTGCTTCGATATTTTCATAATCAAAACCAGTTAGAGATACTTCTGGAGCAACAATAATTGTGTTCTTTTCTGTATTTGTTATAAGAGTTAGTAGTGTTTGTAAGTTAGTAGAGTAGTTCGCTTTTGTCTTAAACAACAGCGAACAGAGAGTATATGATTTCTCTTTAGAAATCATCATCAAAAGAGAGAGAACCTTTTGAGTAGTTTGTTACTGTTCCCTCAAAAAAGTTTGTTTTTTGGTCATTAAACTTAGCAAAGTCATCTACCCACTTGATAGGGTTTTCAACATTATAAAGTTTTTCAAAACCAACAGAGACAAGTCTATCATCTGCAAGATACTTAATGTATTGTGCGACAATATCATCAGTAAGACCTAAAATCTGTCCTTGGGTGATATACTGACCCCACTCAGTCTCAAGCTTCACAGCCTCTTTAAACATCTCAATAACTTCCGCTTTTAACTGCTCTGTAAAAAGGTCAGGACGCTCTTTACGAAGTGTATTTATAAGATTTTGAAAAAGAACTAAGTGTGTCACTTCATCTCTTTGGATAAAACGTATCATCTGTGCAGAGCCGAGCATTTTACCTGAGCGTGCAAGTGTGTAAACATAAGTAAAACCACTGTAGAAGTAGATACCCTCTAAAATCTGGTTTGCAAAACAAGCCTTTACAAAGTTTGTCTCACTTGGGTTTGTTGCGAGTTCTGTATAGACTCTTGCTATCGCATCATTTTTACCCTTAAGCATCATATCACGACGCCATAAATCATAAATCTCTTCGCTATTTGTCGAGATACTATCAACCATAACAGCATAACTTTGAGAGTGTAGGGCCTCTTCAAATGACTGACGTACTAAGATAAGATTTATCTCAGGAGATGTAACATAAGGATTTACATTATCAATAATATTATTTGTTTGAAGTGAATCCATAAAAATGAGCTGAGAAAGAGCCTTGTCATAAGCCGTCTTTTCAGCATCTGTAAGGTTTTTATAGTCATTTACATCACGAGTCATATCAACCTCTTTTGGAAACCATGTGTTGTTTAACATCATCTCCCAAAGGTTATATGCCCACTGATACTTAATGTTGTTTAGCTCAAAAATACCCGTTGGATTTCCACCGAAAACTCTTCTATCATTTACACTTTCGGTTGATTCTGGATTATATATTTTTTTTCTGTTCATTTTGAGCTCCACTCTGGATAAATTAGTAATAGGATTATATTCAGTTTCTTCTTAATATATCTTTGATAGACTCTTATACATAACTTGATTACAACATATAGAAGGGATAGTATGGGATTTTTTTCAAATAACAGTGTACCTGCAGAAGAGTATAATAACCTCAAACAGAAGTATGAAGAGGCAGAGCTCCAAAAGCAAGACTTACTTGAAGAGATACAGAACCTCCAAAAAGAATTAAACCTTAGTAAAGAGGTGAGTGCTAATAATATTACAGATGAGTTAAGTAACCTGCAATCAAAGAATTTAAAATCCAATATTGGTGATGTTCAGATTAACATAGCAGAGTCTGTAAATAGTGCAAAAGAGAGTCTTTCAAAAACAAATGAACTTGTCGACAATCTTACAGTAATTTCCCAACAAACAGATCAAATCTCTACGGTACTCGATGATTTAAATGAACTCTCTGACACCTCTATTCATACGGTAAATGGTCTCTCTGAGCGAACAAACGATATAACAACTATCTTAGCTCTTATCAAAGATATTTCAGATCAAACAAATCTACTTGCCCTTAATGCTGCCATCGAAGCGGCTCGGGCAGGAGAGCATGGTCGTGGTTTTGCTGTAGTTGCTGATGAAGTACGAAAACTTGCAGATAGAACAGATAAAGCAGTAAGTGAAATTAATATCTCTTTACAGAGTATGAAACAAGATGTGGATAGTATGTCTGAACAATTCGCAGATATACAAAAGAGTGTAACTCAATCAAATGAGCTTATCAGCTCTCTTAATGACTCTATAAGTACAAATCGTGAAGGTTTAGATCAAGCATTTAGTACTATAAACTTTTCTAATGATCGTGTTTTCATGTCTTTAGCTAAACTAGATCACATTTTATGGAAAGTAAATACTTACTACTCAGCATTTACAAAAGAGGAACAGTTTAGCTTTGTTGATCATCATAACTGTCGTTTAGGAAAGTGGTACTACGAGGGTGATGGAAAAGAGAATTTTGCACATACATCTCACTATAAAGCACTAGAGAATCCTCATGCTATAGTTCATAACGGTACACACAAAGTTTTTGATCTCATTAAAGAGCAAGATATTAACAGTAATGCTATGATAGAAGCCTTTAAAGAGATGGAAGATGGTAGTCAAAAAGTGTTTACTATGCTTGATAAGATACTTCACGATAAAGAGTAACTATCACTCCCTTTAAACCAGCACTTGGTCTCTCTAATAAACATCTTCAGACAGTATACTCTTCACTCTTTAGAAAACCTCTCAATCTGCATTTTACAAAAAAGCAGTTTGAGCTGAGTGATGGCGATTTTTTAGAGTGCTTTTGGCATGAGACACCACAAAAAACAGCTAATACTCCTATAGTTATACTCTTTCATGGACTTGCAGGCTCTTATAAATCTCCCTATATTCAAGGTGTTGTTCAAGAGCTTGCTGAGAATGGTTTTAATGCGGTTTTAATGCATTTTCGTGGTTGTACAGGAAAAGACAATAGACTCCCCCGCTCTTACCATAGCGGTGATAGTGGGGATGCTCTAGAGTTTATTCAAAGTGTGAAAGAGGAGTACTCTCATTCAAAAATCTATGCTGTAGGGTACTCTCTAGGTGCAAATATGCTTCTCAAACTTCTTGGTGAAAACCCAAAAAAATCACTCTTAGAAAAAGCAGTTGCTGTCTCTCCCCCTATGCGCTTAGATATTTGTGCTTTAGCGATGGATAAAGGGCTTTCAAAATACTATCAACATAGACTTCTTAAAGATCTAAAAAGTGCTTTAGACAAAAAATATGATAAACACGATATGGAAGCACTTATCCACTTAAAACGCCAAGATATAGAAAAAATAAAAAACTTTGAAGAGTTCGATGGTTCTTATACTGCACCTATTCATGGTTTTAATTCGGCACAAGATTACTATACAAAATGTAGTTCAAGACAGTTTTTAAAGAGTATCACAACACCAACACTTATCATCCACTCTAAAGATGATCCTTTTATGAGTGAAGATGTTATCCCAAAAAAAGAGGAGCTCTCCTCCTCTGTAGAACTGCAACTTTTAGACAAAGGTGGGCATGTCGGTTTTATCTCTGGAAACTGTTTTTCCCCTATTTACTGGCTTGAAAAACGAATTGTTACATTTTTACTTGCACCTACCACTTAACAATACCCTAACATTAAAAGAGTACTATTATAAGAGTTACAATTATAGGATATTATTATGCAAAGCAACTGGCGTTTACAGGTAGAAAAAAAGTTTGAGAACTTCTCATACTTTATCATTAACCATCGATTCAAAGCTCTTTTTCTTACTCTTCTTATTATTTTTGCACTTGCATCAAACCTCCCAAAAATAACTTTTGACACTTCAACAGAGGGGTTTTTATATAAAGATGATCCTCAAATTCTTATGTATAACGACTTTAGAAATCAATTTGGTCGTGATGAGAAGATTATTGTTGCTATTAAAACTAAAGATGTTTTTAATAAGCAGTTTCTAGAAAAACTGTTTAAACTTCATGAAGAGATAGAGAGTGAAGTTCCCTACATAAAAGCAGTAGACTCACTCAAAAATGCTCGAAAGACAGTTGGTAACAGAAGTGAACTTATAGTAGAGGAGCTCTTTTTAGAGGGTATTCCAAAACAAGAAGAGAAACTAAACGCTATTGCAGATTTTGCAAAATCTAATGCTATATACAGAGATCTCTATCTCAATAAAGATGCTAGTTTTACTACTATTATGATTACAACTAACACCTATACTTCTGCTGGAGTAGAGGAGTTTGATGCTCTAGGTGATGGTTTTGAGGAAGAGGAGGAGTCCACGGAGGAGTTGGCTTTTATAACAGCAGAGGAGACAAACGAGCTTATTCTAAAACTTGAAGAGATTCTCACAAAATATAAAAATGAAAACTTTAAAATCTATGATGCAGGAAGCCCAATAGTCACAAAAAATCTACAATACACTCTTATGTCTAATATGTCAAAGTTCATTCTCTTTGTAGTCCTTACCATCGCATTTTTACTCTTCTCTACATTTAGAAGAGTAAGTGGAATTTTTATCCCACTTATAGTTGTTCTTTTAACTCTTTTAGCGACTATTGGAAGTATGGCTCTCTTTGGGTACCCTATCACCTCTATGACACAGATACTTCCCTCTCTACTTCTTGCTGTTGCTATTGGAGATAGTATCCACATACTCACCATCTTTTACCATAAGTATGATGAGACAAAAGAGAAAAATAGTGCCATAGCTTACGCTATAGGGCACTCTGGACTTGCGGTTGTGATGACCTCTGTTACTACAGCGGCTTCACTCGCCTCTTTTAGTATCTCTGATATTGCTCCTGTAGCTGCACTTGGGATATTTTCAGCGATTGGTGTTTCACTGGCTCTACTTTTAACACTCGTCTTTATCCCTATAATGCTCTCTCTTATGCCTATAAAACATAAACATGATGACGAAGATAGTAGACTCGATATTTTTATGATAGCAGTTGCAAACTTCTCTATCAAATACTATAAAGCCATTACCCTTTTTGCAGGAGTTATTATTGTTTCATCTCTTCTTTTAGCTGCACAGATGCAGTTTTCACATAACCCTCTTCACTGGTTTAAAAAAGGTAATGAAGTCCGTATAAATACAGAGACCATAGATAAAGAGCTACGAGGATCTATCACCATTGAAGTTGTGCTTGACACACATAAAGAGAATGGCGTTTACAACCCACAGTTCTTAAATACTATAGAGAAAGTTACTCAAGAGATCTACACATATAAGGGTGAGAACTACTTTATAGGAAAGATAGTAAGTATCAATGATGTCCTCAAAGAGATTCACCAAGCCCTTAATGAAAATAGAAAAGAGTTCTATAAAATTCCACAAAACAAGGATCTTATAGCCCAAGAGTTTTTACTTTTTGAAAATAGTGGTAGTGATGACTTAGAGGAGATAGTAGACTCTCAGTTTAGTAAGACACGAGTTAGTATCAAAGCTCCATGGGTAGATAGTGTAGAGTATGTAGAGATGATGGGTGAACTTCAAACACTCCTTGACTCTAGCTTTAAAGATATGGCAACAGTGAGTATAACAGGAACACTTCCTATCCTCTCTACAACCATAACGAAGTCTATCAAAAGCTCTATAGAGTCTTATATCATAGCGTTTATAGTCATAGCACTCCTTATGGTTCTCCTCATAGGAAGTGTGAAGCTAGGACTCTTAAGTATGATACCCAACCTGACACCCATTATGTTTGGTGTAGCCTTTATGGTAGTGTTTAAGCTCCCTCTTGATATGTTTACCATTCTTATCGGTGCTATCGCTATAGGAATGGTTGTAGATGACACCATTCACTATATGCATAACTTTAAACGCTACTATATCATCCATAATGATGTAGATGAAGCGATACGTCTTACACTTCACTCAACAGGATGTGCTATTTTCATTACATCTGTAGTTCTTAGTTCAGGATTTTTAGTCTTTATGTTTGCAAGTATGACAAATCTCTTTAATTTTGGACTCATTACAGGTGTCACAGTTTTTGTTGCGATGATTACCAATCTAACACTGACAAGTGCTTTAATGAAGTTAGTTATTAAAAGTAGTAAAGATCTTTAAATGATGGATATACTCACTTTTGAGCACTTTATTACACCGAGTGTACTCATTTTCATCTACTATATTGGTCTCTTCTTTATTCCTTTTTTCTCTTGGAGGTATAGAGAAAAATTAGTCTCTATAGTTCAAAAAACAGACAAAAAAAGCCTATTAATTATCTTTGTCGTAATATTACTGTTAGAGTTGATGTGGCGAATGATGTTTGAGATGATGATTGGATATTTTGATATACATAATTATCTCCAAGAGATACAGGGGCAATTAAAAAAATAATTTTAAAAACTTAAAAATTTATAGCCTACTTTTTTTATACTGATAATATTCTCTTCATCATAGCCCCAAATAGATAGACTCATGCAAAATTATATCTGTTGTCTGTTAGCTCAATGTCGATAAGAAAATTTGTATTTTTAGAAAGTTATAAAAGAATTAACTGCTAGAAAATTCTAGCAGTTAAGAAAAAGAGTTATACTATTTACCTTTACGAGAGTGGCGTTTACGCTCAGCTTCTGTAAGGAATTTTTTACGGATACGAATAGATTTAGGAGTAACTTCAAGTAACTCATCATCTTCGATCCACTCTAAAGCACGCTCTAGTGACATATCACGAGGTGGAATAAGTTTAATAGCTTCATCAGCACCTGATGAACGAACATTTGACTGTGCCTTACCTTTAATAGGATTAACTACTAGGTCATTATCACGTGAATGCTCACCAACAATCATACCTTCATATACTTCAGTTTGAACACCAACATAAAGAACACCACGATTTTGAATACCAAAAAGTGAGAATGCTAAAGTAGAGCCCGCTACCATAGATACAAGTGCACCATAAGAACGAGAATCAACAGTACCAGAATAAGGACGGAACTCTAAGAAAGAGTGATTCATAATTCCCTCACCTTTTGTGTCTGTTAAGAACTGACCACGGAAACCGATTAATGCACGAGCAGGAATTTCAAACTCAATACGTTGGAAACCTGAACCCATTGGAAGCATTGATTTCATTTCAGCTTTTCTCTTACCAAGACGCTCAATAACACCACCAGACAACTCTTCAGGAACATCAATCACTAGATGCTCAAATGGCTCACACTTAACACCTTCAATCTCTTTAACGATAACTTCTGGACGAGAGATAGAGAACTCAAAATCTTCACGACGCATATTTTCAGCAAGAACAGTAATTTGAAGCTCACCACGACCTGAAACTTTAAATTTACCTTCACCAACAACTTCAAGCTTCATCGCAACATTTGTGTTCATTTCAAACTCTAAACGCTCACGAAGTTTGTTAGATGTTACATGTTTCCCCTCTTTACCAGCTAAAGGAGAATCATTTACAGCAAATACAACTGTAAGAGTAGGCTCTTCAACGTGCATAGGATCAAGAGCAACTGGATTTTGAGCATCACAAACAGTATCTCCAACATCAACAGTCTCCATACCAGCAAACGCTACGATGTCTCCAGCTTCAGCTTGATCAATTTCCATGCGGTTAAGACCATGGAAACCTATAAGTTTAGAGATTTTACCTTTAACCATCTCTCCATCTGCTTTTGCAAGCATAATGTTATCACCCTTGTTAACTGTACCGTTGAAAATACGGCTAATACCGATTTTACCAACATAGTTATCATAATCAAGTGTAAATACTTGAGATTGAAGTGGATTTGCAGCATCACCCTCTGGCTCAGGAATTTGATTTATGATTGCTTCAAAAATACACTCAAAATCTCCATCAGGATCATCCATATCTAATTTAGCGATACCATCACGAGCAGCAGCATAAATTATTGGGAAATCTTGTTGCTCATCTGTAGCATCCATATCAGCAAATAGGTCAAACATCTCATCTGCAACACGATCCACATCAGCAGAAGGTTTGTCAATCTTGTTAATTACAACAATTGGCATTTTACCAAGTGCAAGCATCTTTTTACAAACAAACTTAGTCTGAGGCATAACACCTTCATAAGCATCAACAAGAACTAAAACACCATCAACCATCTTAAGAACACGTTCAACTTCACCACCGAAATCGGCGTGTCCCGGAGTATCAATAATATTAATTTTGTAATCTTTATAACGAATAGCTGTATTTTTAGAAAGAATCGTGATTCCACGCTCTTTTTCTAAATCATTGCTATCCATAGCTCTTTCATCATGTTGTTCGTGAGAACCAAATGTACCAGATTGTTCTAGTAAACCATCAACTAGTGTAGTTTTACCGTGGTCAACGTGAGCGATAACGGCAATATTTCTTATTTTTTGCATTATGGGGTGTCCTTAATTTAACTTGCAATTTCCACAAAAAGGGAAAAATTTTCGCGATTATACCCAAATAAATATAAGAGATGTGTAAAATAAGTGATATACTCTCTTTATAGATTTCAAGAAATAAAGTAAAAACCAAACATTTAAATTATTTTATATGATAAATCAAATTATTTAACATAAATAATTTTATCAATATTAAAAGAAATTATAAAAAGAAAAAAGAAGAAATGATTGATTATCCAAATAAATTAAATATTATCTTTGATAAACTAAAGAAATTAGGTATAAAACCTGTACTTGTTGGTGGGTATATTCGAGATAAACTACTTAAATTAGACTCAAAAGATATAGATGTAGAACTTTATGGTGTTGATTCTTTAAAAAAGATAGAACATATTCTCTGCGAATTTGGGGAGGTAAATAGTGTTGGAAGAAGTTTTGGTGTTTGTAAACTCTCTTATAAAGGAATAGATCTTGATTTCTCATTACCAAGGGAAGACTCTAAAGTAGCCGATGGACATCGAGGTTTTTTCATTCAGACTTATAAAAACTTAGACTTTAAAACGGCAGCAAGTAGACGTGACTTTACTATTAATGCTATGGGTTATGATCTTGTAGAAAAAAAACTACTTGACCCTTTTCACGGAAAAGAAGATCTCTCCAATGGTCTTTTAAAAGCAGTCTCTATAGAAAAATTTGATGAGGATCCTCTGCGTATATTAAGAGCAGTTGGCTTTAGTAGTCGTTTTGAATTTGAACTTGATAGTAAGCTTTTTCAACTTATAAAATATATGGTTTCTAAGGGAGCTCTTTTAGAGTTACCTCAAGAGAGAATTTTTAGTGAATTTAAAAAGTTTCTTCTTAGATCAAAAAAGCCATCACTAGCACTAAAACTTCTTAAATCCCTTCATATGGAAAGTTTTTTCGGTGTCTATAATGCAGAAAGAGAGTTGGACTATTTTGCTACTTGTAAAACAGACAATGAGCGAGTTAATCTTCTTATATTTTTAACACTTCTCTATGACAAAAGAGATAGAGGAGATATACAAAGACTTATAAGGGAGAAAAGTTTACTACAGACTATCTCGCTTTTTATAGATGTAAAAAAAAGCTTTCTACTTGAGAGTTATAGTGATTATGATATATACCTCTTAGCCACAAAAGTAAACATTGAACACTTTTTATATTATCTTGATGCAAGTTATATAGGGGAGAAAAAAGAGGTGATTTTAGCATTAAAAGAGAGAGCGGTAAACTTAGATGTACTTAACTGTAAGCTCCCACCACTCATACAGGGAAAAGATCTTATAAACTTAAAACTCTCCCCTTCAAAAGAGTTTCATAATATTCTTGCAAATGTATACGAAGCACAGATGCGTCAAGAGTTTACTACAAAAAAAGAAGCACTTAAGTGGACAGAGTATTCATCTTTGTTTGTAAACAAGAAAGAGTCTCAATCGTTGCAAGACCAGCACTAATAGCATCTCTAAAACGAGAATTATAGATCTCTTTAAACTCTTTATCGTAAGTATCTATAATATCTTGATGTAGATCTACAAACTTTTGCACAAGTTCAATAGATTCAACAGTAATTTTTTTACTTTTTGCTAATAAAATAACAAGATCAAAAGCTTTTTTCTTTTTAACATCCATATCATCCATCTTCAGATAACAGAATCCATTCTCATCTTTAGCAGTAAGTTTCAACATAATCTCTCGTAAACCATCTTCTGAAAGTGTTAATTCCTTCATATTATCATTAATATAGTGCTTCATCTCGCTAAGAGTCATTCTTGAAATTTTTTCAACGAGTACACTATTTTCACTTTTTTCCTTGTTTCCCTTTTTTCTACCTAAAATCTTTGAAAACATTTTGAACCTTTTATTAGATGTTTAAACTTTTTTTTCATATATTAGCTCTAAAGATGAGAGCTCTTTCCCTTGTAGATAGTCTATTTTTAAAGAGTCTACAAACTCTAATGTTTCTCTATTTGTTATATTTTTCATCCATGTTTTCACCCCTTTTTCATGGGCCATAAGATTAAAACCATCAATAATAGCTCTATTATCCTTTATCCGTTCTGCATTTGAATAGTATGTATCAAAACGGATAAAGTCTATCTTCAATTCTCGTAAATATAAAAAACTTGTGTGAATAGTTCCTAATCTATCTACTGTAATTAAAACACCACTTCTTTTGAGACTACTTAGTATATTATTATAGCGACTTATATGACTAAAGTACTCTGTCTCACTTAAAATAAACATTATTTTAATTTTACTCTCTTTAAGTAACTCTCTTATTGTATGCAAAAACTTCTCATTTCTTAATGAAGTAGGAGAGATATTTAATGCATAAATACTATTTTCTTCTATTTTTGCACTATATAATAGGGCCTCTAAAACCATTAAGTCATACTTAACACCAAGTCCTAACTTGTTAATTACTTTCATGTAACTTTTAGGATAAAGCAGTTTACCCTCTGGACTTTTTAGCTTTATAAAACACTCTCTAAAACTTCTCTTATTCTCTAAAAAAACATCTTGTGTCATGATACTTAAATGACAATTATCAATAGCGTTTATAACAAAAGACTCTAACTCATTTGGATTTATCTCTTCATCTTTCTGTGCTCTTTTAAAATCTCTTTTTTGCTCTTGAAGTTCAAAAAGATTCTCTACAATATAATCTAACTCTTGTGAATAGTGGCTATCAGAGATAGAGCTTGAGAGTTTTATCTCGATATCATCTACTTTAAACTCATCTGATTTAAGACACATCAAGTCAAGCATAGTGGTATAATCAGATTCAATACCTTTAAGTCCTAAGATAAAATCTCCCCCTTTTATATGTCCAAGTGGAAAGTTTTCTATAGATTGATTTTTGAGATAGTCAGCTACCCATAAGGCTACTTTTTCTAGAACATTATCTCCATTTTTCATACCATAAAGAGTATTTATATCTTGTAAGTTATCAATACTAATAAGTATTAAAGTGTACTCTTTTTCCCTTTTAAGCTCCTCTTTTAGGTAAGAGAAGAGATATTCACGTGTAAAGGTTTTACTCACATCATCTGTAATTTTGACAGTAAAACCTGTATAAATAAGATAAAGAATAAAGTATATACTAAAGACTAAAAGGATTAAAGACTCTACATAAAAAGAAATTTGTAGTGTTTGAGAGTTTTCTAGAACGGTATGCAGTACAAGTGCTAAAATGAGTCCAAAGATTGGTAGCCCCATTCTAAGTGCTAACTTAAAACGGTACTCTCTCTCTTTTGTTTGAGGAAGAAGCATAGATGGTGTTTAAACGTCTAAGTGTTTCACATCTTTTGCATGTGTCTCAATATAATTACGACGAGGTTCAACTTCATCACCCATAAAGAGAGTAAAAGCATCACTAGCAACCTCTGCATCTTCGATGTTTACTTGAAGTAAAACACGATTTTCAGGAGTCATTGTAGTCTCCCAAAGTTGATCAGGATTCATCTCACCAAGACCTTTATAGCGCTGAATATAAGAACCTTTTCGCGCATAATCTTTAATGTTTTCTAGAACTTTTAAGATGTCCTCTTCAAATGAGAGTTCCCACTCCTGAATCTTTTTGAAAACAAAATTTGCTTCCGTAAAGTGAGGTGCAGTAAAAAGATCATCGTTAATAAGTAACTCTTCCATACCACCTTTAGTTTGAACAAAAAGATGAATCTCATTTGTCTCTTCATTGACTGTTTTTGTAAGAATATTATTTTCTATACTTGTTAAAAACATCTCGATTTTAGCAAAAAGATCTTTCGCTCCAAGACTAATAAGATCAGGATTCTCAATAAAGTGACGAATAAGATCAACAAGAGCATAACGACGCTCTAATGCTGCTAAACTACCAGCATAATGATCTACCATTTTAAAGTAAGAAACAAGGTCATTGTGTCCTAATGTTTGGTTTTCTAAAGACTCTATACCGTTATCAATAAGGAAATTATTCATCTCACGATCATCTTTAAAGTAAATCTCTTTTTTTCCTTTTTTATAACGGTAAAGTGGTGGTTGTGCAAGATATAAGTAACCTTTTTCAACCACATCACGGAAATGTCTAAAGAAGAAAGTAAGAAGTAGTGTTTGAATGTGAGAACCATCTACATCGGCATCGGTCATAATGATGATTTTGTGATAACGTAGTTTATCTTCTTTATACTCTTCGCCAATACCACAACCCATAGCTGTAATCATATTTGTAATTTCATCAGATTTTAAGATTTTTTCTAAACGTGCTTTTTCAACATTTAAAATCTTACCCTTAAGTGGTAAAATAGCTTGAAAAACACGATCACGACCCATCTTCGCTGAACCACCTGCAGAATCCCCTTCCACTAGGTAAAGTTCACAGATACTTGCATCTTTAGACTGACAATCTGCTAGCTTACCAGGCAGTGTTCCCACAGACATACTATCTTTACGACGCGTTAAATCTCTCGCTTTTTTAGCTGCCTCACGACCACGTGCTGCCGCAAGTGCCTTAGAAACAATAGCCTTTGCTTGAATAGGGTTTTCTTCAAAGTATTTACTTAGCGCTTCACCAGTTGCTTTTTGTACAAGTGGACGAACATAAGTATTTCCAAGTTTTCCTTTTGTTTGACCCTCAAACTGAGGTTCAGGAACACGTGCTGAGACAATAGCAATAAGCCCCTCTCTTACATCATCACCAGATATTTTTACATCTTTCTCTTTTGCCGCTCCATTTTTAGCATTATAATTGGAGATAACACGAGTAAGTGCTGCACGAAAACCTGCTTCATGTGTTCCACCATTTGGTGTTCTAATGTTATTTACAAAAGATGCAAGTTTCTCTTCATATGATTCGTTGTACATAAGTGCTACATCAAACTCAATATCTTCAACTTTTTGAGTAAAGCTATAAACATCAGCTACCGTAGTTTTTTTGTTCATATCAGTAACATACTGAGCAATACCACCCTCAAAGTGATAAACCTCTTTAGTTCCCGTTCTCTCATCATTAAACTTGATAGTTATAAATGGATTTAGATATGCAAGCTCTTTAAAACGTTTTGCAAGATACTCATACTCGAAAGTGATAGTATCAGTAAAGATAGTCGGATCCGCAATAAATTCAATTGTAGTACCTGTTTTACGAGTCGTACCTGTTACAGCTAAAGCCTCTTGAGGAATACCCTCTTTAAAATCCTGCTCAAAAATTTCACCCTCACGGTAAATAGTCATATGAAGATCTGCAGAGAGTGCATTTACAACTGAAACACCAACCCCATGAAGACCACCAGAGACTTTATAAGTATCTTTATCGAACTTACCACCGGCATGCAAAACTGTAAGAACAACAGTTGCCGCACTCATTCCCTCTGTAGGGTGCATATCTGTAGGAATACCACGTCCATTATCAGAAACTTTACAAGTTCCTCTCTTTGTTAGTGTTACAGAGATAGTATCACAGTGCCCAGCCATTGCCTCATCTATAGAGTTGTCAATAACTTCGTAAACAAGATGGTGTAATCCACGGTGACCAGTATCACCAATGTACATACCAGGACGTTTTCTAACAGCTTCTAGTCCTTTAAGGACTTTAATATTACTAGCACCGTAATTTTCCATTCATATCTCCATTTGACATAATTGCACTTATTTTATCTAAGTTTTTCTAAAAAACAGATTTAATTGTATTATAATATCTCTATGAAACAATTTTTAATGCTAAATACACTCTTTTTACTTCTCTTTTTTAGTGCTTGTGCTCCAAGAGGAGCGATGATAAAGGTAGATACTCTTGTTGCCCAAGGAGAGTATAAAAATGCAGCTAAATTTAGTCAAAAGAAAATTGATTTAGATGATATCTATGCCAAAGACAACCTACTCTGGCAGCTTCAAACAGCTTATAATTATCTCCTCTTAGATGAGATAAATAGTAGCACTATAAGCTACTTTGATAACAGTGAAATGCTTATGAAACACTACCGCCAACAGCGTTTATCAGAAGATATATCCCAAACACTCTCAGCAACTCTTTTAAATGACACTACAAGGCCCTATATAGGAACAGAGTATGACGGGATAATGACAAACACTTACAAAGCCATAGAGTATATGAAACTAGGAGATACTAATAGTGCTAGAGTTGAGTTCAATCGAGCTATAGATAGACAACGCCGTGCTAAAATATTTTTTAATAAGATGATAAAAAAGGAGCAAGCAGCGATAGATAAAAAAGAGCTAGAGTCTCAAAAGAAAGGAGAAAATCTAAAAGTAGAAGATTCAGAAATAGATACACTTTTAAAGCAAAAGTACTCAAATCTTCACAACTTTAAAGCCTATCCTGATTTTGTAAACCCTATGACTACTTATCTTGCTGGGCTCTTTGCAAAAGCTGATAACAACCCCTCTAAAGCGCAAAACCTTCTCAAAGAAGCATATGGAATGATGCCTAATAATAAAGATGTTAAAGATGATTTATATAAAGAGAACAAAGAACCTACAGTTTGGGTTATTTTTGAGAATGGTCAAGCTCCAGTTTTAAAAGAGTGGCGTGTTGATTTTCCTATCTGGATTTTTACAGATAAACTCTCCTATATTTCAGTTGCACTTCCACAAATTGTAGAGAGGAAAAGAGCCTATGAATACTTAAATATAGCACTTGATGATAATCAAACACTCCAAACAAAATATCTCTGTAGTATGGAAAATGTTATTAAAACAGAGTTTGAGAAGAACTATCCAACAGTTGTTAGAAGAGCTATCCTCTCTGCTGCAACAAAAACTGCAATAAACTATGCAGTCCAAGAGAGTACTCAAAACAATGGCTCTACTGCAGCTCTATTAGTAAGTGTTGCTTCTGCTATCTACCAAATAGCCTCGACTCAAGCAGATACAAGAATCTGGACTACCCTTCCAAAAGAGTTTCAGCTTGCACGATTTTTACGACCACAGAGTGGAAAAATAGATATAAAAAACCCTAATGGTGGTTTTATAGAAACTATTGATTTACCAAAGAGAGATAACATACTAGTATATATAAAACTAGCCCTGCCTTACTCTAAAGCTTCTGTTTTAATAGTACCATTTTAGGAGTATTTGATGAAAATAGTTATTTTAATTTTTAGTATCCTCTTTTTACTTTCGGGATGTGTAAATAAATCTTATGTAAAATTTGTAGACAATAACATTGAAAATTATATTGAGATAAAAAAGATAAATGAACGTGTACGTGAAGATGGATTTAAAGAGATAGAAGTTGTAGGAGAGAACACTACAAAGTACTATAAGCTCTTTAGATATCGTGTTACATGGGAAGATAAAGATGGTTTTGCTATCCCTTCTCTCTCCTCAAATTGGAGAGAATTTCCAGTACAAAAAAATGCTCAATTTCGTATAAATGTAATCGCTCCAAATAAAAAAGCAGTTGTTTATCAACTCTATCTTGATAAAACAGATAGATGAAAAAGGAAAATAAGATGAGAAAAATAAAACTAGCACTTATTATATCAACAACAGCATCACTACTATTTTTAAGTGGCTGTGCTGATAAAGTACAAAGAATTGATATGAATAATGATAAAGGAGATCAGGTAATTGGTCTTGACTATCGTGACTTTAATCAAGCAGCAGGTGAAGCAACTCAGTCACTTTTAAAATCTTCAGCGCTTAATACTAAAGATGGTAATCGGGTTATTTTAGTTATCTCTGATATAAGAAATGACACAATGCAACATATTGATACAGACCAATTAATCAAAAAAATTCGTATTGAACTTTTAAATAGTGGGAAAGTTTTTGTAACAACAGCCCTTGGAAGTAGTACTGATAGTATGAATAAAGAGGCTAGAAAACTCAAAGATAATGCAGATTTTAATCAAAAAACTGTTCAAAAAGAGGGAACACTCATGGCTCCAGATATGAGTCTCTCTGGAAAAATTTTACAGCGAAATATTAATATGGGTAATGCTAAACAGCAAGTTGAGTACTACTTTATGCTCTCTTTAACTGATATAAAAACAGGTCTTGCCCTCTGGGAGGGTGAAACTGTTATAGGAAAACGAGGATCAGGTAAATCTGTCGCTTGGTAAACAGAACTCTTTTTCTCACCATTTTCTCTCTTTTTACTACTTTAAGTGCGGAAGAGTGGGAGTTAAAAAATATTAATGTACTCATTGAAAATGATGCAGATATAAGAACTGATGAAGCTTATAGTCATGGGGCAAAATTTTCACTTTTATATCTTAGAACAGATATTAAAAATTCTCTTTTACATATTCCTTTTACAAATTATACAGAGGGTGATAACTATATCTCCTTCTCCTATGCACAGCAACTCTTTACTCCAGAAGATATTAAAGCAACAGAGTTAGTTTTAGAAGATAGACCTTATGCTGGCTATATGAATATTCAATCAGCACTACACAACTCTTACAATAACAGACTAAAATCTCTTATAATTCAAGTTGGAATAGTTGGTCCCTCTTCACAGATGGAAACAGTCCAAGAGTTTGTTCATGGGCTCATCGGTTCACCTATGCCTCAAGGGTGGGAACATCAACTTCATGATGAACTCATTTTTCAACTCAATTATGGAGAGAAGAACTACTATGATTTAGGGAAAATAGCTTCTCTTGATAGCGTTTTAATATCTGAGTATGGTTTTGAACTTGGAAATGCTTCTACAAAGCTCTACGGTGGTGCTATCTATAGGTTTGGCTGGGGAATATCTAAAGATTATGGTCCATACTCTATTGATAATCATAGTTACTCAAAAATTCCACTCATCTTAGAAAATGTATCTTATAAAAATGAGTGGGATTTCTGTTTTAACTTTGGACTCAAAGCAAATGCTATTGCACATAATATTTTTCTTGATGGAAATAGAGATGGTATGAGTCACAGTGTAAAAAAAAAGAGTTTTGTTTTAGATGTTACTTATGGATTTTCTCTTGTTTATGAGAATATGAGTTTAGACTATATAAGAACACATGCAACAAAAGAGTTTAAAAAACAGAAAAATTATCTAGGGTATGGCTCTTTAGAATTCTCTTATAACTTTTAAAACTCTATATTTAAAACAAAACCATAATTTAAGTTATTAAACTCTACAGGTTTATTTATTACTGCGTTATATATCTCTTGGTTTTGATAGTTATAGAGTTGATATGTCTGGTATCTTAAAGTTACATTCAGATCTAGAAATCCACCTATACCTTCTGCTATTCTACCCATTGGGTCTAAAAACCAGTAGCTTATATTTCCTAGTAGTCTTGAGCCATAAACCAATCCATGATTTTTATCTAACTCTTTTTCTAAAAGATACATTCCCTCTCCCATGAAAGAGCCTATTACTGGTGTTGACCATAAATCTTGGATAGAGGGAATCTCTGCAAAAGCTTCATATCCATACTCCCAAACAAAAGTAGACATAAAAGAGGAAAAAAGAAAAGATTCAAAAGGATCAAGTCCATCATTTCGTGCCATAGCATAGTAAATAGCTCCAGAAATAGGATGTCCTAAGTAGTTTATAGCCCAATCATCTTCATCCATTATAGGTCCATCATGAACATTTTTTCGCCACTTTGAACCTAACTGTGAGAAGTCCGCCTGTTCATCATCCCACTTTGATATACCTTCTGGAAGAGCAGCTAAAACACCAATAGTAGTTATCATCGCTACTTGTAGATAAAAAGTATCTTCTAAAATCTTCTTTTGAGGGGTGGTAAGAGATTCATTAATATTTATATTTTGTGCAATATAATCATCATTAAAATAGTTATCTAGTGGAATGAATGGAATTTTTTTGAGATTGTTCATCTTATAGTTATTAATCTCTTCTGATAAGTTTGAGTTTTCAAACAGTGCAAAAGAGAGTCTATAAGATAGGAGTAGTAAAAATAAAAATTTAATAATAGAACTCTTTTATTTATATAACGATTGGCATTACAACTGTTTTAAAATTATCATCACTTAATATAAATGGTAAATTACTCTCATTTAAACCGATATTAAACTCAGAGTTATTGATAGAGTTTAAAAAGTCTAAAAGATATCGAGAGTTAATAGCAATAGAGAAAGGTTCACTAAGACCTGTATGAAGGCCTATCTCTGTTTTTGCTTCAATATTATCATCACTTAATGATTCAAAAGTTATAACTTCATTTAAAAAAGTGATTTTAACATCACTAGAGATTGTAGTTATCTGTTTTATAGAACTTATCATCTCTGCTTTTGGAAGCACTAGATTATTTTTAATCTCTTTAGGAATAATACGTGAGTATTCAGGAAACTTTGAGTTTATTAGTTTTGTAAAAAACGTATGTTGTTTTGAGTGAATTATAAGATTAGTATCATCATAATAGAGTTCTATATCATCAAAAAAAAGTTTTTGAATCTCTACAATAGCTTTTTTAGGAATGATAATACTTAACTCATTTTCACTATGGTTTTGAACATTAACAACTGCTAGACGTCTAGTGTCTGTTGAAGCGAAGTTGATTGTATCACTTTTAATGTCTATTAGAGCACCGTTAAGCTCAAATTTTGGATTATTAGTATCTATGGCAGGGGTAATCTTTTTAAGTGACTCTATAAGAGTATGTGACTCTATAGCTATACGTGATTTTCCTTCATAAGATGGAAAATCTGGAAATTGATTAAATGAGAAAGTAGGAAGTTTAAAGTTAGAGTGTCCTTGAGAGATATGTAAGGTATCATTTTTAACTTCTAGATTTATATTTCCATCTTTGAGTATTCTAACAATATCTAAGAATTTTTTACCATTAGCAGTAGTACTTCCATCTTGAGTTATAGTTACATTGTCAGTATTTACTAAAAACCCTATCTCATTATCTGTAGCTTTTATAGTTAAGTTATTGTTTGAAGCATTAAGATATACATGAGAAGTTATTTGAGATGTATCTTTCTTTTCTAAGAATGGACCTGCATTAATGAGTATATTTTCTATGACTGTTTTAGCAATAGTTATTATCATTAGAATTTTCCTATTTAATTATATAATTTTTAGTATGTAGTAGTAGGGGGATGTGAATAGGTGAAAACACACTATAAAACCCTAAAACTCGTTCTATTTCGACGTGATGAGTTGTTATGACTCTATTCACGTCTATTCACTTTAGTAATTATATCTTTTTTTAAGAGATATTTGTAATTTTGTTACTTAACTCATCTATTTTTGTTTTAAAATCTTCATCATCTTTGATAAGAGAATTGATTTTTTTGATAGTATGTGAGATAGCTGTATGATCTTTCATACCAAAGTACTGAGCAAGTTGAGGCATTGTACTCTGTGTAAGTTCACGACAGATATAGATACTTATACGTCTTGCATAAACTATGTTTTTACTGCGTCCTTTAGAACGTATTTCACTCGGTTTGATATTAAGATCTTTAGCAACTAGTTCTGTGATAACATCCATAGTAAGGTTTTCGCGTTTTTCAGCCATCTGATCTTTAAGAACATTTTTTGTAAACTCTAGGTCTATATCTACATGCATAAGTTGTGAGTAAGCATGTAGTTTTGAGAGGATACCCTCTATCTCACGGACATTAGAGTCTATAACAGTTGCTATGTAATTAACTATATCATTTGAGAGTTCTACTTTATTTATTTCACATTTTTTCTTAATAATGCCTATTTTTAACTCTAATCCTGGAGGTTGAATGTCAGCTACTAATCCATGTTCAAAACGTGACTGAAGGCGGGCTTCAAGACCACCTATTTTTTTAGGAGGTTTATCGGCTGTAAGAATTATCTGTTTTCCAGCACCTTTAAGTGCTTCAAAAGTATGGAAAAACTCCTCTTGTATACCTTCTTTACCACTTAAAAACTGAATATCATCGATAAGTAGAACATCACACTTTCTATACTTCTCTTGAAAACGCTCCATTGTTTTGTTTCTTACATGGCGGATAAAGTCATTTAAAAACTGCTCAACAGTAGTATATATAACAACTTTTCCCTCATTTTGAAAGACATTTCCAGCTGCTTGCATAAGGTGAGTCTTTCCAAGTCCAACACCACCATGGATAAAGAGTGGATTATAAAGAATCCCTGGTTTTTCGCTAATGCTTTTTACAGCTGCATAAGCAAACTGGTTAGAACCACCGACCATAAAGTTTGAAAAAGAGTGTGAAGGGTTTAAAAGGGAGCTTCCCTGTTTTACTTCAACAACTTTTTTAGTTTTTCTTTTATCTACAAGGTTTTTAAGAGTGATTTTTACATTTACTTTGTGACCACTCTTTATCTCAAAGAGATGTGCTATCTTATCTGTGTATTTATTTTTAATCCAGTTGACTACAAGTGCATTTGGAGCATAAAATATAGCCTCATCTGCATTTGATTTTTTCACATCAAAATATAGTTGCTTGATATAGCGTTTATACTCGCTCTCAGTGATCTCTTCTTTTAAATTTTCTAAAATTTCTTGACCTATATTCACATAAAACCCTAATTTTTTATTATTATGTGAATAGTACATCTTTTATCCATAAAATAGGGTTAAATCTTATGTGAATAACTTTTTCATTCACGTAGGATTTAAAGAAGGTAACTCTTGGTAATTTAAACTATGCTAAAATAGTATTTCCTATTTAATTTTAAATAAATTTATTACAATAGAGGTACATTCCATATGAGTTTAAAAAATTCTCGTTTTCAACTCCTTTTTCTTGCGGTAACTATTTTTCTTGGACTGAGTTTTGTAAGTATAACCTCACTTTTAATTACGGATGTCAGTTCTGTAGACCTTGCAATTTATCTTATTTTTATAAAAACTATTTAAATAGATGGAACAAGAAGTAAAATAGTAGATGGTTATACTAGGAATAGACCCCGGAACGAGAAATATGGGTTATGCTCTTATAAATTTAGAGAAGGGAAAAATCTCTTTAGTTGCGGCAGGACTTATAAAAATGAAAGCGGAAAATTTACAGTTTCAGATACCTCAAATGGTAGAAGGAATTGGTCAACTTTTTAATAACTACACCATAGATGAAGTAGCAATGGAGGATATATTTTATGCACATAATCCAGCTACAACTATTAAGCTTGCTCAGTTTCGTGGGGCTATCATGCTAAAAATACTCCAAGAATTTGGCCAGTTCCATGAGTATACTGCCCTTCAGGTGAAAAAAGCACTCACAGGAAAAGGTAAGGCGAGTAAAGAGCAGGTAAATTTTATGGTGAAGAGACTTTTGAACATAAAAAAAGAGATAAAACCTCTCGATATAAGTGATGCTATGGCAGTGGCAATAACACACTCACAACGTGTACGATTAAAAAATTCTAAGTAGAGTAGAGATGAAAAAACAAGAAATAAAACTAACACAAACACAACTTATCATAATAGTTTGCCTTTTTTTAACCACTTTTTACAACTATGCATTTACGATGCAAACACTTAATGCATTTCATCTCGTTTTAAGTAATATGGCATTTTTTGCTTCACTCTTCTTTGTTATAACATCATTAAATATATTTTTAAGTACAGTCGTTAGTAATCACTACACACTTAAGGGGATGTTTATTCTTATATTTTTAGTGACATCGATGACGAGTTATTTTACAAATAGTTATGGTGTTGTTATGGATAAAAACATGATTCGCAATCTTGTTCAGACTGATATGCATGAGTCACTTGATCTTTTAAGTGTGAAGCAGGTTGTCTATTTTATAGTTTTTGGACTGATTCCTTCATTTTTTGTTTACAGAGTAAAACTTGTAAAGAGAGAGTTTAAAAAAGAGATAGTAGCTAAACTCAAACTCGGTATCTTCTCACTTCTCTTTTTAGGAGCAAATATTTTTGCTTTTTCCCAGCACTATACCTCTTTTTTTAGAGAGTTTAAGGAGCTTCGCACCTACATAAACCCAACCTATTGGATCTATAATAGTGTTGCTTATGTTTGGAGTACAGACTATACAAATGTAGTCGCTGCACCTATAGAAGATGATGTAAAGATAGCAGATACAAACAGTTCTAAAAAACTACTTATTATGGTTGTAGGTGAAGCTGCACGTGCAGACCACTTCTCTCTAAATGGATATAAGAGAGAGACAAATCCGCTGCTTAAAAAAGAGGATATTATCAATTTTTCGGACTATAGCTCTTGTGGTACTTCAACAGCCTATAGTGTCCCTTGTATGTTCTCTATCTTTGGTCGTAGTGATTATGACTATGTAAAGGGTATTAGTAATGAAAATGTACTTGATGTTCTCAACCATACAGATAGAATCTCCATTCTTTGGCGAGACAATAACTCAAACTCTAAAGGTGTAGCTCTGCGAGTTCCCTATGAGGACTACAAACATGATACTATGAACACTATTTGTGAAAATGGTGAGTGTAGAGATGAGGGTATGTTAGTTGGTATAGATGAGTATATAGAGAAACATAGTGATAAAAATATCCTTATTATTCTCCATCAGATGGGAAATCATGGCCCTGCTTACTATAAACGCTATCCAAAAGAGTTTTTAAAATTTAAGCCAGTTTGTCAGACAAGTCAGCTTGAGGAGTGTTCACAGGAGAGTATAAAAAATGCTTACGATAATGCACTACTCTATACAGACTACTTTTTAAGTAAAACAATTAATCTTTTAAAAAAGTATGATGGAGAGTTTGAAACAGGACTTATCTATATGAGTGATCATGGAGAGAGTTTAGGTGAGCATGGTATTTATCTACATGGACTTCCCTACTCTATAGCACCAGATGCACAGACAAAAGTTGCTTCTATAATGTGGCTAGGCAAGAAGAGTCAAGAGAGTTTTAATGTAGAGAGTTTAAAAAAACGAAGCGATAAAAGTTATTCACAAGATAATCTTTTTCATACATTACTTGGATTTTTTGGTGTAGAGACAAAAGTTTATGACAGTAGTTTAGATATTTTAAAAAGATAAGGGATAAAAATGAAACGAGTACTCTTTTCACTTTTTGTAGCAGTTACTTTAAATGCCAGTATGAGTATACAAGAGGCTTGGCACAATGTAAGTGTGAAAAATGATGGTTTAAAATCAACAGAAGATGATGTTAAACGGGCTAAACTCAAATCCGAGTCGGCAGCATCTATGTATCTTCCCTCTGTAAATATTATAGGGAGTTACACACACTTAAGTGAACCTGTTAACATAGATACCTCAGATGTATCAAACCTCTTAGCTTCTCTTCCTATACCTCTCCCTTTTCCAACAGAGATAGATTTAACAAAACAGGATATTTTTTTAGCAGATCTCCATCTTTTATGGCCTCTCTATACAGGTGGAAAGATAGATGCTGCACAAGATATCTATGCTGCTCAGGTAGATGAAGAGAGAGCAAAGCAGGAGATGAAAAGAGATACTGAGTTTTTAAAACTGGTAAAGTACTACTACGGTGTAGTTGTTAGTAAATCACTCCTAGTAACACGAGAAGAGGCACAAAAAGCACTGAAACTACATTATGAAAATGCACAAAAACTGAAAGAGCAGGGACAGATAGCTAAGATAGAACTGCTTAATGCAGAGGTAAAACTTGATGCTGCAAGGATAGAGACGAGTAAGGCAAAACATAAGTTTGAGATCGCTGCATCAGCACTTGCATCGCTTACTCATACATCTACATCTCCAAGCTCAAAACTCTTCGTAAATGCTACTATAGAAGATGAAGATTACTATAAGAGAGAGACTAAAGAGAACTATGCTGGATTAAAAATTCTTGATGCAAAAGAGAGTCAGAGCAGGGCTCTTGTAACTATTAAAGAGGCTGGGTGGCATCCTGAGGTAGTAGCTTATGGGAATGTAAATCTTTATAAAGATGATAGCCCTATTATGGAGACTATTCCTACTTGGTTTGCAGGTGTTATGGTAAAGATAAGCTTACTGCAGAGAAAAGATAGAAGTCAGGAGATACAGATAGCAGAACTGTTAAGTGCAAAGGTAGCACACCTTCGAGCACAGGCATTAGAAGATCTTGGACTTTTAGTGGAGAAAACATATAAAGAGATGCTCTCAGACTATGAGGAGTTTAATGCTCTTAACTCTTCTGTATCCTTAGCAAAAGAGAACTATAAACTTCGTGATATAGCATTTAAGGAGGGACTCTCAACATCGGTAGAGCTTGTAGATGCACAGATGTTTCTTTTAGGTGCAAAAACAAAACGTCTCAATGCTGCTTATAACTTTGTACAGAAGGTTTCACAGCTCTCTGTCTTAAGTGGTGATAGAGAGAAGTTTTTTGAGATACTCAATAACTCAGAGGAGATACAGTAGTGAAAGATAAATTAATCATAGTCATAATGGCATTTGTGTTAGCGTTAGTTGTTTGGGTGAGTTATACTTTTTATGAGGCTTACCAACCAAAACCTCTTATACTTCAAGGAGAGATAGATGCTCGTAGCTATAACATTAGCTCTAAACTTCCTGGACGTATTGGTGAAGTGTTTGTAAAAAAGGGTGATTTTGTAGAGGTGGGTGATAGCATTTTTAGTATAAATTCTCCAGAAGTACAAGCAAAACTCAAACAAGCAAAAGCGGCTCAAGATGCAGCAGGTGCGCAAAAGTCTCAAGTAAATAATGGTGCAAGAAAAGAGCAGATTCAAGCGGCTCACGATCAGTGGCAAAAAGCAAAAGCAGCAGAAGAACTTATGTACACAACCTACAAACGTGTGCAAAAACTGTATGATGAGGGTGTAGTATCTCAGCAGAAACGTGATGAAGTATATACAAAATACAAGGCTGCAAAATACACATCAAATGCTGCAAAACAGATGGCTGTTATGGTAAAAGAGGGTGCTCGTGTTGAAGTTAAAAATGCAGCAGATGCACAAGAGAGAGTTTATGCAGCAAAAGTAGATGAAGTAAATGCCTACATAGATGAGACTATGGCTCGCTCTTTTCATAAAGGTGAAGTCTCTCAAGTGCTTATTCATTCAGGAGAACTTGCACCTACAGGGTTTCCTGTTGTGAGTATTATTGATATCGAAGATTCGTGGGCAAAATTTGCTGTACGTGAAGACTATCTTAAAGAGTTTACAAAAGGGAAAATTTTTAAAGTAAAAATTCCAGCACTTGGAAGTGCTATTTACGAGTTTAAAGTAGCACATATCGCTGTTATGGGTTCATTTGCTACTTGGCGTGCTACAGAGAGTGGTAAGGGGTATGATATGAAGAGTTTTGAGGTGGATCTAAAAGCTGTGAAACCCATAAAAGATCTGCGTGTTGGAATGAGTGTTCTTTTAGAACTATAATGGAGGGTTGGTGTGTATAAGGCTTTTAGTTTTGCATTTTTTCATGAGTTACAAGAGATAAAAAACTCATGGTATAAACTTATACTACTCACACTCTTGCCTATCTTTAGTTTCGGATTTCTTATAGTTATACTTTATAAGGGTGTTGCTACTGAGCTTCCTATTGTAGTAGTGGATAATGATAAGAGTGATATAAGCCGTAGAGTACTTTTTAATATAGATGCCACTGCAACAGTAGAGATAAAATACAGAG
>JAMORO010000033.1 GCA_027063505.1 Sulfurimonas sp. | reverse complement strand
TTTCTTTTGTTTGTCCACCTTTTGATGGGGAGAGGTTTTTATCTGATGAAGCACAAAAAACTTTACTAGAATGGGCTAAACCTTGGGAGTTATTTAAATAACGACTGTCTTAAGAAATAGTTTTGCCCGCTAGGGTCAACTATTTCTCTCCAAGTACTTGTTATGTTGTTGATGTACTAACTTTCAGGAAGTGAATTAAATTCTTCTCTTTTACTTTCAAACCATTTTGTCATTTCTTCAGGATTTTGCATAAGCTCTTGAATTTTACTCATTGCTTCAAGATGTTGTGCATCCTGTGCTTGATACATTTCCATGCCGTGTTGTTTACTTAGCTCCGCAATTTCTTCAAAAGTATTCGCTTGAAATACTTTATCACAAGCACCTCCAAGTTGTTTACATGTCATTGATTTCATTTTTTTCCTTTATTAATAATGCTTGATTAGAATATAACGACTGTCGTGAGCAATAATTTTCCCGCTAGGGTAAATTATTGGTCTCCTCGTACTTGTTATACTTCTTGTAGTTTTTTTCTTAGAAGTGCATTTATAAGTGTTTGATATGGTACTTTTTGTTCACTTGCTAATTTTTTAAAAAATAGGACTATGTCATTATCTAGTCTTAGTGAAACAGGTATCTTTTTTGGTTCATAAAATCTACCACGAACTCCATCACTAAAGTCATACTCTTCTAACATTTCGTAGTCATCAAATTTTTCTCTTTCTTTAATGTTGCTCATAAAATATCCTTTCTTTTTGGTTTGCTTTTCTTGCACTAATGATACGGATAATCTCTTCTCCGTTTTCATCAAAAAACATATTGGCAACAACTAAGATTTTCTCTTGTGTTGTTGTTCCTAATGTTATCCATCTCTCTTCAAAGTAATCGAAACGATGGTCAAGTTTTGAAATATGCATAGGGTCTAAGAAAACTTCTTTTGCTTCTTCAAAAGAGACTTGATGATTTTGCACATTCAATTTGTTTTTTTCATCATTCCATTCAAATTTCAAAGTAAGCCTTTTTGTTGATATGACTTAATTATAGCAAAAATGTATTTACATTGTCAATATTTGTATTGTGAGTATAAACGACTGTCTTGAGAAATAGTTTTGCCCGCTAGGGTAAACTATTTCTCTCCAAGTACTTGTTATATGTTTATGTCAGTTCCAGTACTTCTATCTTTTTTGAATACTTCAATGCTTCGTCTATAAATATTTTCATAGCCTTCCCAACAATTGTTTGATCAACTAAGTTATCCAGAAGATAAAATCCATAATCTTCAACTGAATAGTTATAAATTTCTGTCATCTGACTACTGATTGGTGATGGTAGTTTGTTTAAAACTTCACGAGATTTGTATGCTTTTGGCATATCAAAAATTATCTTATATTCTTTTTTCATTTTTTTTGTTTCCAATAATCTGTAATATCTTTGTATGTTATAACTATGTCTATTAAAGTTCTTTTTGTATCTGTCATAATCATCTCTACTTCTAAGCCTTGCTGTAGTAAATCTACATATTGAGATTTGTAAGACATATCTTTTACTAGATCATTTTTAAATTCTTTAATTCCACCATTTTTTGCTAAATTTCTTTCAAATTCTCTTAATTCTGTTGAATTTAAAGGCTTAACCGTTAATGGTGTTTTTACAATTACTTTGTTGTATTTACATTCTATATTGTTTGTCGAAATACTTTTATTATCTTTAATAATTAATTTTTTTAATTCCGATGTTTTTTCATAATTATAAAATGAAGCTCTATCTGCAACTCTTTTAAATGTCCAATCGTCATTTAATCCAACAAACCCTGAGATAGCCATAGCTATTATTATAATCCAACCGATTAATTCATTCACAAGCACCCTTTATCTTTTTTAAATTTCAATAGTCATATAACGGCTAAGTACAAAAATATGTTACCCGCCTTTGTACTCTTTTATGTTTAACAATGGTAGCTAAATCTCTGAAGTTTTCAAAGCTAAAAATCGGCTGTGGTAACATATTTTTGTTGCTACGATTTGTTATATCTATTTTGTATTACTTGGATTATATTTATCCATATAACCTTTTAATTCTATGATTTTTTTATCAAAATTAACATCTTCTTTTTTTAAGATTTTTTTACATTTAGTTTTTGCTTTAATAGAATATCTAAGTGCCTGTTTAGCTGAATGATATGTATCTACATCTAAACCATTCATTATATACATTACCATTTCATCTTGAAATTCATTGCTTTTATTTAGATATTTCAAGCACTCTTTTTGATTTGCATATAATGTGCTGCTAAGTAAAATTAGCAATACACTCAATATGATTTTTTTCATTTCTTCTCACCTACTATAAATTTTAAATTAACTATATCTGAGTTTCCAAATAATGTGGCTTCTTGGATATAACTCTTTATTCAAGGAACATTATAACCTAATTAACTCTATTTAATAAAATTAAATCCCATTATAAATGTCTGTTAATTTAAAAAAAAGTGATACATTAGAATATTATGAATGTTTTTTATTTTTTTATGATACTTTTCTTAAAGTAGAAATGTCCTTTTATCGTTTATAGAGTATTAAAAGGACAAAGTGTTGATTGAATTGTTAAAAAACTTATTAAAAGGACATTATGTCCCTTAAGATAACTATTTTAGACTAAGTCCAACCTTCCCTTTTTCATTGTCTATAGATATGACTTCTATCTGTGGGAGGTATTGGTTGAGGGAGAGGACTTCTAGTGGATGTTTTACTCTTTTTTCGCTCATTTTTGAGATGTGAATCATCCCATCATTTTTGAGCCCTATGTCAACAAAAGCTCCAAAGTCAGTTATGTTTCTTACTACTCCTGAGACGAAACTTCCCTCTTTGAGCATTTTTATATCTGTGAGTCCCTTTTTAAAAGGGATGATTGGTAACTCTTCTCTTGGGTCAAACCCTGGTTTTTTTAGCTCTTTTATGATGTCACGGAGTGTCTCTTCACCAGTAGAGAGAGTTTGTGATAGCTCTTTTATATTAAGAGAATTTAACTCTTGTTTGAGGAGTTGTTTTGCTATTGAATAACTCTCAGGGTGTATACCGCTATTGTCAAATATATTGTCTGTATTTTTGATGCGTATAAACCCAGCAGCCTGCTCATAAGCTTTCTTACCGAGGCCTTTTACTTTTAAAAGCTCACTTTTTGTTGTAAAGTTTCCATTTTCATCTCTAAAGTGAACGATGTTATTTGCTATCTTTGGACCAATGCCTGCGACATGAGAGAGGAGGGCGGCAGAAGCAGAGTTTATGTCTACTCCTACTCTGTTAACAAGGTCTGAAGTGACATCATGAAGCCTTTTTTGTAGGAGCTTTTGGTCGACATCATGTTGGTACTGACCGATTCCTAAAGACTTAGGGTCTATTTTTACAAGTGCTGCCATAGGGTCTCGAAGTCTTTGAGCTATGGAGATAGCACCCCGTATGGTTACATCTAGGTTAGGGTACTCATCTTGTGCGAGTTGTGAGGCTGAGTAGACGGATGCTCCCGCTTCAGAAACTACGGTGTATTTGAGATTTGCACTCTCTTGTTCATTCAGTTTGGCAAAAAACTCTTGAGTCTCTCGTGAACCTGTACCATTACCTATGGCTACTCCTGTAACAGAGTACTTTTTGCAGAGTTTTAAAACCACTCTTTTAGAGTTTTCATAGTCATTTTTTGGTTGTGTGGGGTAGATGAGAGCTGACTCTAAGTAGTTCCCATTTTCATCTATGACAGCAAGTTTACAACCACTGACAAACGCAGGGTCAACACCTAAAACAACCATCTCACTTACAGGTGGTGTCATAAGAAGTTGGGAGAGATTTTTTCCAAAAACTGTTATGGCAGAGAGGTCTGCTTTCTCTTTGAGCTCATTTTGAACCTCTCTCTCAATGGAGGGTAGGAGTAACCTTTTGAGTCCATCTTTGTAAGCTGCAAAAAGGAGCTCTTTTGAACTTGCAGCATTTTTTGGAATCTTATAGCATTTTATATTTTCTAAGATTCTATCTGTATCAACAGTTAGTTTGACCGATATCTCTTTCTCTTTTACAGCTCGCATGATCGCGAGATATCTATGTGATGGAATATAGGCAACCTTTTCAGAGTGCGGTGCAAGATTTTTATAAACGCCATTTTCATTGAAAGTTTTTCTTCTCTTTGTCTCCATCACTCCATATCTAAGCATAGAGTTTAAAATGGTTTCTCTTTCTCTTGCTTGGTCTGAGTATCTCTCAGCAAGAATATCCTGAGCCCCTTTTATCGCTTCTTGGATAGATGTAACATCCTTTTTAACAAACCTTTTTGCCTCATTTTGAAACTCTGTTGTTGTGAGTCTTGCACTCTGAAGAGTATTTGCTAAAGAGGAGAGTCCTTTGGCTATGGCTATGGTTGCTCTTGAAGATTTTTTCTCTTTAAAGGGGCGGTAAATATTTTCTAAGGTTCTAAGGTTATCAGCTTCTGCTATACTCTTTTTGATGCTCTCAGAGAGAACAGCTCTCTGCTCTATTAAACGCGAGATTTCCTCTTTTCTCTCTAGCAGTTTTTTGGCACTAAGGTAGATAGTCTCAAACTCTCTGAGTATCTCATCACTTGCTCCTCCAGTCATCTCTTTACGGTATCTTGCTATAAAGGGGATGGTAGAACCCTCATCTAAAAGTTTGAGTATGTTTTGTATATGCTCTTTTTTAAGGGAGGTTTTTTGTGTAAGAACAGTAACTAAATCACTCACTAAGTCTATCTTTTATCCACTCAGATACCATAGTAAGTTCATCTCTATCTATACTATGATCTTTTTCATAACTTTTAAATGCAATCTCAAAGTCACCATCTTGAAGCTCTTGTACTTGCTCCCTTGATATCTCGTAAGGGAGAACTGGATCTTGTGTCCCGTGAGTACAGAGCCAGTTTTTTTGGTTAACTGCTGGGTTCATCTCTTGGAGTAGTTTTTTAGCATCATAAATGTAACCACTAATGGCGATATATCCTGCAAGAACTCTATGGTATCTCGCCCCAAACTCAAATGTTAAAAGTGAACCTTGTGAAAAACCAAAAAGAAAACTCTCATCAGCATTAAAGTCACTCTCAAAAAGAGTATCTAAGTCTTGGGTTAAAAGCTTGGATGAGTACTCTATTCCCGGAAGTTGATTGGGTGGAAGTTGGTACCATGAAAAACCTGTAAAGTACTCAAAGGGAGCATCAAAGAGGATATAGTTCATGTCATCAAGGGCTAGAAAAGGTGGAAATCCTAAAAACCCATCACTAGAATCCCCTCTACCATGAAGAATGACCATAAGTTTCTTAGATGGCGTTTTAGCAGGGATAAAGACATTGTCGAGTTCTAAATGTTCATAGCTCATTTTTTTCTCTTTCTTTGTATATTTTGTGAAGGGACTAAAAACTCTAAGTTACTTGTCTCTTTTATAACTACTTCACCGGAGGCTAGGAGTTTTTCTAAGCGTGCTTTAGACTCTTCATCTAAAAGCAGGTTTATATCTGCTTGTGTTAGAGGACGTTTATCTAAAGTGTTAAGTATATCTGCATCACTATAGTAAGCATTGTTAGGTTCAGCATGAACTCGTGAAGCTATATGTATAGGAAGAGAGCTATCAAATGCCATACTAATGTCATGAAGCTCTTTGTAGCTAATACCTACAACAGGATAAGCAGGAGGTCTGTCTATAGTACCTAGGTCAATTCTCACAGCGTTTATATTTAAAAGAGTAGCATTTAGTTTTACTATCTCCTCTGTTGTATCGTTGAGTTGATGTACAAAGAGTATCTCAATGAAAAGTTTTCCCGTGTACTCTTTACTAAACGCTATAACACGCTGGACTATATCTTCAACCTGTATGCTCTCATGAGGACGGTCTATTTTTTTAAAGACATCACTGCTAACTGCATCTAAAGAGAGTTTTACTTGGTCAAGCTTCAAAAGTGCCGAGTAAACATTAGGATCCATAAGTGTTGCACTGTTTGTAAGTATGAGAGTCTCAGTCTTACCCTTAATGGCATTTATTTCATCTATGAGTTCACTTAGATTTGGATAGAGTGTTGGTTCACCATTTGCAGTGAGTGTGATTACATCTATATTTTCATTGAGGTGAGATTTAAGTTCTGTGATTATCTCTTCTACACTTATACTCTGCGTTTGTTTATCTACAGTAGCAGAAGGTGCGAGTTCACAGTAGAGACAGTCAAAGTTACACTGTTTCTTAGCAGGGGAGAGGTCTATGCCCAGACTCATGCCAAAACGGCGTGAGTTTACGGGACCAAAAATTATACTATTTTTTGCTGACACGTTGGCACTCAGAGACAAAGTGCTTAGCATTGTCTACTGGAACATCTGGAAGGATTCCATGACCAAGGTTAAAGATGTGGCGGCTTGTACCCATTACAGACTGGATATGTTCAACAGATTCAGTAGTCGCTTCTTGAGAGTAGAGACGACATGGTTCCATATTTCCTTGAAGAACATATTTTTCCCCAAGTTTCTCTTTAGCAAGTTCGATAGGAGTAGCCCAGTCCACACCAAATACATCAAAGTTTCCATAGACTTTGTCGTAAAATGCAGGAATACCCTTAGGGAACATGATAACTGGAATATGAGGGTATTTCTCTTTTAAGTACTCAGCAATCTCTACCATATATTTCCAAGAGAACTCATCATACTTATCAGTCTCAATAGCAGCAGCCCATGAGTCAAAGATCTGAACGACATCGATTCCTGCTTGAATCTGT
>JAMORO010000032.1 GCA_027063505.1 Sulfurimonas sp. | reverse complement strand
ACACCGCTTCTCAAAACTAGCAGCTAAAGCAAAAAAAGCGAGTGAGGCTAAAATAGTTCCGGCCCTTTTAACTTTAGGGCTTCTCTTTAGTGTTACACCTTCACAAGCAGCAGAGTTAGATCCTGCTATAAAAACTATACTTGCATTTGACAAAGAGCATGCAGGAAAATTTGGCCAGCTTATCATCCAAGATACTCAAGGTCGTATGAAACCTATGAATACACTTGCAACTGAGATACTTGCAAAAATGTATAGAGGTTCTGAACTGAAGATAGGTTCATACAGACTCGATGCAGATCAAGTGATACTCGGTATGATGATTCGTCCAGATATATATAAGAATGTAAAGCTCATCCGCACAAAAGATCCTAAAATAAATGAAGCTATCGGCGCAAAACTTGATGCAAAGTATGTCTCTTTTGCACAGTTTTTTCAAGACCCCGAAGGGATGCGAGGATATAAACTCGGTGAACTAGTAGAAAACGCTACAAGAAAAGAGCCTAAACATAGAAACAAGTTAGACAAAGCGGCTCTCAAAATAGATGAAAAAGTAAATGTTGCATATATGGTGTTTACAGGATCTCTTCTTAAGATGTGGCCACTTAAAAGTGATGCAAATAACAAATGGTTTGCAACTATAGAAGCACTCCAAACTTTTGCTCCCCAAGATGGTTATGCTGTGAGAGAATTAGCAGTCGCTTACTTTACCTCTATGGATGATGCACTTGCAAAAGGTGACTGGAGTGAGAGTGATGCAGCACTAGTGAAGATAGCAGCATATCAGAGAGATCAAGGTGCAGCAGTCTACCCAAGTCAAAATAAAATCAATGCAGAAGTATTTTACAATAAATCAAATATTTTTGAACTCTTATGGCCGCTCTATTTTGTGATGGGGTTTGTTCTCTTAATTCTTAGTTTTGCAAAAATTATCTACCCAAAACTGGGTATGGTTTTTGTTACGAAGGCCTCTTTAGGACTTCTTGTACTTTTCTTTGGCGCACATACTATGGGACTTGCACTTCGTTGGTACATCTCAGGTCATGCTCCATGGAGTAATGGTTTTGAGTCTATGACTTACATCGCTTGGGCAACAGTTCTTGCAGGGTTTATATTCTCAAAACGTTCACCAATTACACTAGCATCTACGTCTATCTTAGCTGGTCTTATCCTCTTTGTAGCACACCTTAGCTGGATGAATCCACAAGTGACAAACCTTGTTCCTGTTCTGAACTCTTACTGGCTCTCTATCCATGTGAGTATGATTACAGCATCATATGGTTTCTTAGGTCTTGGAGCACTTCTTGGATTTATAACTATTATACTTTTTATAGTAAAAACTGAGAAAAATAAGTTTCAGATAACAAACTCTATCAAAGAGTTAAACGCTATTAACGAGATGAGTCTTATGGCTGGTTTAGTTCTTTTAACTGTTGGTAACTTTCTTGGTGGTGTATGGGCAAATGAGTCATGGGGTCGTTACTGGGGTTGGGATCCAAAAGAGACATGGGCTTTAGTAACGATTTTAGTCTATGCTGTTGTCGTTCACCTTCGTTTTATCAAAGCGATTTATAGTGAGTTTAACTATGCAGTTATTTCACTCCTATCGTTTACATCGGTTCTTATGACATACTTTGGTGTGAACTATTATCTTGCAGGTATGCATTCGTATGCTAAGGGTGATCCTGTCCCTATCCCTGACTTTGTACCTGTAAGTTACTCTATCTTAGCTATCGTTATCTTACTAGCCTTTAGAAATAGAAAGATAGTATAGGTTAAAAATGGAGTTCACAGGCTTTCATAAAAAGGCATTAGGCTTTTTAAAAAAGATAAAAGCAAACAACAACAAAGAGTGGTTCGCCGCTCATAAAACAGAGTACGAAGAGTACATCTTAAGTCCATCTCGTGCTTTTGTAGTAGAGATGGGTGAACACCTTCAAGCCTTAGTTCCCACTATAAATGCCGAACCTAAAATCAACAAATCACTCTATAGAATCTATAGAGACACTCGAAGAATGGGTGCAAATAAGATGCCTATTAAAGAGCGTATCGGTGTGATATTTTGGCAGGGTAATAACAAACGGATGCAGAGTTCCTGTTTTTATATGCACTTCTCAGCAGATGAGTTGATGGTGGCAGTTGGAGTGAGATGGTTTGAAAAACCTATGTTAGATGCTTTTCGTGAGTACATAAAAGATGAGAGTAAACGCCAAGAGCTGTGGAATATACTCCAAGATATAAAAGCTATGGGAAAAGGGTATACACATTTAGAAAAGGGGTATAAACGCTATCCTAGAGGTTTTAATGCTGATATGGAGTATGCAGAACTTAGTTTATATAAGGGAATGGCTACTTTTAAAACATTTGACCCTAAACTTATAACAGATGCAGAACAACTTATAGATGCTCTTTATGAGGTCTATGAAGATATGCTCCCTTTGCAACAGTTTATGTACGAAGTAAGTCTTCGAGTAGCTGATGCATAATCTCTTTAGCTATAAAGTTCCAGAACTGGATAGTGAAAACTTTCAAACACTCCTAAAACATAAAAATGTAGAGATAAAAACTATAGTTTCCAACACTCTTCAAACACCACAAATATTTAGCCAAGAGTGTGATGAATGGGTTGTAGTTTTACAAGGGTGTGCAAAGATAGAGATGAGTGGTTCTGTTCATAAACTCAAAAAAGGGGATTCCCTCTTTATACCCGCAAACACAAAACATACACTTTTAAAAACAAAGAAAGTAGTGGTATGGTTGGCTGTCTATATTTTAAGTGATATATAAAATAAGACTTTCTTAATAAACTAATAATTTTAGAGGATAGAGTAGTTAAAAGTAGATAAAATTAAATACTAAAAAATATTAATTGTTAATTATAAACTAATCTGATACAATGCTAAAATATGTTATATATTGATTTTTATATGTTAAATTAAAAGGAAAATTTAAATGAAAAAAATATTACAGTTTTTAGTGATATTACTGTTATCTGGATGTTATGAAAAACCACATGTTGATGATAAAACAGGTCTTATGTGGGAAAATGCAACACAATTTAATATGAGTTATATTGAAGCGAAGAACTATTGTAAACAGTTGTCTCAAGGGGATTTTTATAACTGGAGACTTGCAAGTGTAAAAGAGCTAAAAACTTTGAGAAATAGCGATATATTAAAAGGGACAGAAAAGATTCTAGCACTGTACTGGTCATCGGATGTTGATGAAAAAAGCACTGCACAAGTAGTAAGTTTTGGACATAAACCATACTTTAAAAGAGGTCGTTTAATACCGGATGAAAGATGGGCTTCTCAGGTTAATTTAGAAAACCATGTAAGATGTGTTCGAAATAGATAAGGGTAAAAAAACAACTTAATAAATGAAGAATATATTTTAGATATAATTCTCTATATTTTAGAAATGAAGTTAAATATACGGGATAGGAAGAGTCTTTGGCAAAAGAAGCGGTAGTACTTTTAAATATGGGTGGACCAAACAACCTCAATGAAGTTGAGATGTTTTTGAAAAATATGTTTAATGATAAAAATATTTTAACGATGAAGAGTAATGCTCTTCGTAAGATGATAGGAGGGCTTATAGTCTTTAACCGGACAGAGTCTTCACAAGAAATCTATAGAAAACTTGGTGGAAAGTCTCCTATAGTAGGGCATACTAAGTCATTAGTTAAGAAACTTCAAGAGAAAATGGGTTCGGATGTTATAGTTGACTTTGCTATGCGTTACACTCCCCCTTTTGCTCCGGAAGTGATAGAACGATTAAACGAAGCCGAGGTAGAGAAGATATATCTTATTCCCCTTTATCCTCAGTACTCTACTACCACAACTAAATCATCTTTAGAAGATTTTGAAGAGCACTATCATAAAATGGGAAAAGATGCACTTCTTGTTGAGATCAAGCACTTTTTTGAAAATGAGAGTTATAACAGATCGGTTGTAGAGAGTATCAAAGAGAGTGTTGGTTCAGATGACTATAGAGATTTTGATATCATTTTTTCTGCACATGGTCTCCCTAAAAAGATAGTAAAAGCTGGTGATGTTTATGAAAAACATGTAGAGAAGCATGTAGCTATTTTAGAGAAAATACTAAGAGAAGAGGGTATGGCGTTTCATGCTACACATCTAGCTTACCAGTCAAAAGTTGGACCGATGGAGTGGTTAACACCTTCTCTTGATGAGAAACTCAAAGTGGTACGAAATCGTGGGATTATAGTAGTGCCTATAGCGTTTACTATAGATAACTCAGAGACTGACTTTGAGCTTGAAGTTGAGTATAGAGAGATAGCAGAAGAGTTAGGGTTTAAAGAGTATAGAGTAACTCGTTGCTCGAACGATAGTGAGCTGTTTGTGGATGCTCTATGTGAGATATATGAGAAGATGAAGTAATGCAAAAAATAGTTATCTTTGATATGGATGGAACACTTATAGATTCTAAAAAAGATATAACACTCTCTATAAACGCTATTAGAGAAGCACACTATGGACTAGAACCTTTAAGTGAAGACTTTATAGTAGCATCAATAAACAAAGAGGTTAGAAACCTTCCAAAGCTCTTCTATGGCACAGAAACTTATGAGAAGAGGGATATGTTGGCTTTTGAAGCACACTATGCAAAGCAGTGTATCAAAAACCCTTATCTGTATGATGGTGTTTATGAGATGTTAAAGACTCTTTACTCTAGTGGTATAAAACTTGGAGTTGCTACTAATGCACCAACAAAGTTTGCTAAGTTGATGTTAGAGTCTTTAAATGTTTCTGAAATGTTTGGACTTATAGTTGGTGCTGACGCAGTGGGGAGTTCTAAACCTAACCCTGAAATGCTTTACAAAATTTTAGAGTTTTATAACTACGATAAAAATTCTGATAAGGCATGGATGGTAGGAGATAACTCAAAAGATATGGATAGTGCAAAAAATGCAGAGATTGATGCACTCTTCGCAACATGGGGATTTACACCACAAACAGAATTTTTACCACAAATAAATAACCCAAAAGAGATACTAAGTATAGTTTTATAAGGATTTATGTTAAAATAACTTTATATTATAAAAAAGGATAGTTTATGTTTAACAACGACTTACTATTATCTTTTGCTTTTATGGCACTACTCTTTATTCGACAGATAGTTATTTTAAAACGACCAAACAAGATAAACTATGCTCCTTTGATGCTAGGTATCGGGGCGATAGCTACACTTGTGCACTTTATCATCTACCCTGAAACACATGATCTTATCTTACTCGCACGTGAGTCTCTTTTCCCTTTTTTAGTAGCACTTTTACTCTATATAGTAATGAATATTTTACATCAAACACAGGTTTCAGAGAATGCGAGAACACAAGAAGAGTTTGCAAAAGTACTTGTAAATGAACTCTCAGAACTTAAAGCATTTATACTAGAGATAGAAGAGAAAATGAACAGATCTCAAGAGGTAGAACGAATCTCTCAAGAGGAGATACGAGTAAAATTTAAAGAGGATATTAAGGCACTTGATAGTATTCAATCAAATCAAGAACACTTTTTAGAAAAGTTTGAAGCGATGGAGAGTTGGCATGAGAGTGTGAGTAAAGGTTTTGAAAATTTTACAGAGGTACAGTTACCAGAACTTGATAATGTTGTTCATAAGCATATAGATATTTTAAGAGTCTCAGAGCAAGATCACTACAATAAACTCACAGCACTTTTACAAAGAGCAGTAGAGAGTAGGGGTGATATGTCTGATGATTTAGATGATTTAAAATCAAATATAGATAGTATAAAAAATATCTCCGATGAAATAGCAACGAAAATAACTACACAAACCCTACAGCAACTTAGTGGTGTTACCAAAGCATTTGAGTCACAACTTGTTTCTTTAAAGTCTCATACTGAAGGGATTAGAACATCACTCTATGAGGGAGAGAGTAGACTTGATGCTATACGAACACAGAGTGAAATGCTTTTAAAACAGATGGTTCTCTCCTCAAATAAAATGCAAGAGTTACTACAGCAAAATGCTGCTTTAGATGATGTATATCTTCCTTTAAATAGTTTGATTAAAGATATAGAGATAGTAAAGGTGGAGTATGAAAAGTCCCAAATACAACTGAGTGTTATTACGAAAGAGTTAGCAGAAAACAAAGATAAAGAGATTGAAAATTTACAAAGAAAGATAGAACTCCTTGGAGAAGGACTTAATGCAAAGATTGATGAGTCTTTGACAAAACTCCATGAACACTATCATATCACTGATGGAGAGTTAAGTCAAAGTGTGCAACTCTTAGCAAAACAAGCACAAGTTAAGAGTGGTTATGGAGATGTAGAGTAGGTTACTTATAGAAGGTACTCAAACATATTTGTACGACCAAACTTCTGTGCCAGCATAGGTGCTGTTGCACCTCTTTGATTTACTAAAGTTTTATCTGCACCTTGTTCTACAAGATATTTTACAAGCTCTGGCATATCATCCATAATAGCTTCCATGAGAGGTGTCCAGCCGACATCATCCATTTTATTAATATCAGCACCATTTTGAAGTAAAAAAGCGACCATTTCCTCTCTATTTCTACGTATAGCAATATGTAAGAGTGTCCAACCATACTTGTTTTGAATATTTATATCTTTTAGTTTCAATACCATTTCTTTAAAACTATCTATATTATTTTTATAAACTAATTTCTCAAAAATTGCATATTCTTCTTCTGTGATTAACATTTTAATTCCTTAAGTATAGGATTATAGCAAATAATACTTTGTATATGAAATATTTTCTACTAAAGTATTATTATTATTTAATAAAACTTTAGTAGAGGTAGAAGTTTTTATTGGAAAGAAGTAGCACCGTCAACTACGATAACTTGACCTGTAAGCCATGAAGCTGCATCTGAACATAAAAATGCACATGCACCTGTTAAGTCTGTAGCATCACCCATACGGCTAAGAGGAGAGCGTTTAACAACCTCTGCTTTTACCTCTTCGTAGTTAGGGAAAGCTTTAAGTGCATCAGTATCGATAGGGCCACCTGAGACTGCATTTACACGAATCTTTTTCTCGCCTAATTCTGCTGCTGCA
>JAMORO010000031.1 GCA_027063505.1 Sulfurimonas sp. | reverse complement strand
CGTAAATCAACTGATGCATATATCTTCTCTTTATATATTTTAAAACCGTGTCGGTAACTATTAATATTTTCTGGTTTAACAATTATATAGTCATGGATTCCAACCATAGGGTAAGAGATATCTTTTCCATAGTACACTACAGCACTACTTTTATTTAGTGAAGCGAAAAGAGTTGTCCCTAGAAGAATAACAAGAAAAAATCTACTGCAACATAAATGTTTCATAATCCAACCTATCCATCTCATTTCTGATCACAATCAATGAAGCCATAAAGACTAAAAGAAGTGAAACAGTATATCCATAACCAAACATTGCGGGTCCCATATTTATTGACACAAGTGTGAGTATCGCATTTGAAAAGAAAAATGCGATACAGAGCCACATCGCTACTTTTTTTCTATCAAGGTAATACAAAATAGCGAGAACTGACATAAATGATATCTGCAACATTGCTCCAATTGTTAAAATATATAATAGTCCTAAGTAGAGTTGAGGAATATTTAAAAGATCAAAAACTTTTGGTGCAGAGAGAAAGAGTATAATATCTATAATCCCTTGAATCATTAAGATCTCATGAATAGCATGACGTATTACATCAACCATATCATTTCTATACCTTCTTATAGTAGCAAGTGTTCCACCACTTCTTACTGCATCATAATAGAGGTCATATTTCTCAGCAAAATCAGACTCAAGTCTATAGAAAAAGATTGCCATACCTGGGAGGATAGAGAGATATGCTAAAAATATCGGCATATCATACACTATGGATGCATTTAACTTTCCAATAACTGTATGACCAGTTGCAGGATGGTACCAGAAGATAAACTTATCTATCCAAGCACCAAGGTTATATGTCAGACCTGCTATTCCTAAACTCCAGTACCAATTCTCTGCAAGAAAAAAATCTACTTTCATAAAAATACTTGAGTTGTAACTCTTAATTATAAGTGTCATTAAAATAACAAATAAAACAGCATTTCCAAGAAAAAATATAAAGATAAGCATCTCTATAGAGTTTCCAAAGTAGTATGAAAAAAGCACTATTAAGGCATATGAAACAAAATATGCCCAGACAACACCATTATAGTACTTTAGACTTGCAGCTAAAATACTTGATATCCACACTCCACAGAGAATGAGAAATGTTGATATAACACCAATAAGAAAAATTAGACTTTGATCTTCAAATACCCAAATATAGAATGGAACTACAAAAGGTAAGCCAAGTGCCCAAGCCATAAAAATTGCACCAAAATAGGAAGGAAGTATCTCATCTTCTCTATTATTAAAGATAAGATCTGCCACATATCGTGTAAAAGGGAGTTGTAATACACCTGTTACTATCAAGCTTGAAGCAAGTGCAATAGCATAAGTAATAACAACTTGAAAACGAAATGCATCACTAGTCTCACCAAGGTTAGCAAGGTTAATAAAACCAACTAATACAATCGCTAAAATAGATATAACCCATGGGCCTGAACTTAGAATCGCCGAATATCCATACACTTTTCCTAAAGAGAGAAGTCTATCCTCTTTAAGTATCTTTCTTAGTTCAAATCCTATCCCGGCCATTACATTTCCTTTGTGGTTGTAAAACGAACTATTTCAAAACGCTTTAGCATCACTCGTGCAAAAGGCACTCTCTTTGGAAGATAAAAAGGGAATACTCTTGATTTAAGTTCTGACCACGAGATATCTTTTGCTTCATTATAAATATCTCTATAGTCTTGTAAAAAGAGCTCTTGACGATAATACTTCTCTACTCTCTCAAGTCCAGCTTCTTGGGCTCTCTTCCATGTGCCATTATCAAAATCCAACAGTTTTATATACTCATTTGCTAAGGCCTCAGGATTTGCTATACCTGTAATAGCACCCGCCTTGCCTATTTTAATATCTTCTTCATTTATTCCACCTTCAATAAGGTCACGACAAGAACCAACATCTGTAGCGACACAAGGAACACCGGCAGCAAATCCCTCAAGAATAACAAGAGGCATCCCTTCTGAAATAGATGAGAGGGTTTGTAGTGCAGACTTTGGCAAAATCTGTTTAATATCACTATGGCCAAAGAGTTTTATTTTATCACTTGATTCTTCTATCTCTTGGGGAGTCATATCACTTTTATTACCATCAAAAACTTGCATTTTTTCTTTAAGGCCTAAAGAGATAGCCATCTGCTGGCACTCTGTTACATACTCTATATCCTCTTCAACTGCTCCAACTATCCAGCCCTCTATCTCAGGAAGTGTTTGTGATGCAATTTTTATAGCACGAATAAAAGTCTTAATATCTTTAATGGGAACAACACGGCCAATAAGTGTCACAATAGGACGTGGTACTTGGGCACGATTTACCATTGTCTTCTTAAGAGTATCGACATCTACTCCATTAGGAATAATCATTGTTCTGTTTTCATCTGCACCAAAATTCACTTGAATTCTCTGTGCACCGGAGAAGAGAGAGAGTATATGGTTTGAGCGATGGTAACAAAAGAGTCCTATCTTTTCAAAAAAGTTTACCCACATTCTTTTTATATAGTTATACTCTTCTGGTTGTTGCAAGAGACTCGGTTTTTTATACTCAACCCAATCAGCTGAGAGCATATCTATTTTTCTCTCTCTTGTGTATATTCCATGCTCTGTCAAAACTAAAGGACGATTTGTATTGTATGAAGAGAGGGCACCTAAAAAACCAGCATAACCAGTTGAGGGTGCATGATAAATTTTTGATGTTGGTAAGTTTTCTACAATTTTTGCAAGAATCCAGATAGGTTTGTGTATATTTCTTAAAGTCCAAAAATAATCTACAAAAGGAACATCAGGACAATTTTTTAAATAAATTTTATTAATAAATTCCCATGAGCGTTCGGAGTGTAAAAAGTCTGTAAAAGTTACATCTTTCATATAAAATGAGACTTTCTGTAGTACAGTAGGAATCTCTTTTGCATCACTTTTAAATGAGTTATATAAAGATTCTACAGCCTCAAAACCCTCTTTACTTCCTTTTTTTCTTTTTGGTGTATCTGCAGCATCCCCATCAAAAAGATAATGCACTTCAAGATGTTTAAGGTTTGGTGGAAATTCATAACTAATCTCCATCTTTTTACCATCTACAAATTCTTGTGCTCCTACAAAACAAACCCCAAATGTAAACTCTGGAAGTCCTTTTATTAGTTGTAGTATCCATGATGAAACACCACCCTTCACATAGGGATAAGTTCCTTCTGAGAAAAGCATAATATCAACATTTTTACTTTTAGGAAAATCTTTTTCTGTAATCATGAACTCTTCCATTGCTCTACTATAGGATGCAGTGTCGCATTTAAAGAGAGTTCTTCTGATTTACTCATTATAGAATTCACAATTGAATAATTACCTGTTAAAAACTGAATTTCTGCAAGATATGGTAAGATAAACGAAGAACTACCCTCATAGAGCTCTTGTGCCACTGTAAACTCAGTAATTGCATGCTCATAATCTTTTTCGTTCATATAAACTTTCCCCATTAAAACATATAGTTTAGTCTCTACATCATTATACTTTCGTAACTGATTTCTAAACTCTTTTATAGTACTTCTATAGTACTCACTACTTCTATTTTTTGCAAGCTTCTCTTGCGGATTTTCACTCTCATACTCTTGTGCTTTTTCTAGTCTCTTTTGTGCAGTTGCAAGCTCTTTTTGTATAGCATGAGACTTTGGAACATAATACTTTTTTGCTATTTTCACATATTTCTTAATTTCAGTTAAAAAACCGTACTTGAGACTTTCATGTGAAAGTTCTGTATAAACCATCTCCCAGTATAACATAGCAAGCTCTTTAGCAGCGTTTGCTTCTTTTTCAGGATCTTTATGGACAGTTTTGGATTGCTCTTCTTTATATATTTCTAAATTTGTATTTATCTTTATACTTAAACTTTTTTCTGCTTTATTTATTGTTGCATAACCAAACATGCGAATTTCATCATCTGTACTAGAGAGTGTTGAACGGATAATCCTTAAGTTTGCAGGAGAGAGTGTATGAGAAAGAGAGGAGAGCGCTTTAAGTTTTTTAGATCTTGGTGCATATTCACTATTCATAAGTTCACTCATCGATCCTTCTCCAAAAATACGTTCTACCTTTAAAAATGATATACCAAACTCATCAAGATTTAAGATATTTGTATTAGATACTCGTTTTTCGTAAGTTACATTTTTCAAATACCAAGTGATCCATATAGAGAAGATATAGCCAACAACAGGCATCGCAAAATTAAAGAGAAAAATAAAGAAAATATTACTTTTTCGATTGTTTTTATGGAGTGATACATTAAAAAGTTTCTTATATATAAAACCTCGATTTGATATACCTTCAAGTCGTGCTTTATCTTTGAGAACTATCTCTTTACTCTTTTTCTTATAGCGCTCAACTGTATATTGAGAGAGGATAACTGCTAAAATTAAACTAATCACTGTATGAAAAAAATAGATTATAAAGACATAGGGTTCAATAACTACAAGATAATTACTCGCCATAATCTTCTCTTAGATATTTATTTAGGAGTTCTGTCTGAGAAAGATCAAAAGTCATATGATTAAAGTTTTTATCCTGTTCCTCATCTAAAAAGTTTATTAAACGGTTTAGATAACCAAGAGCTGCAGAGTTATCATGGAGTGGGAATAGAAGCACAATATAGTAAATACCGTTTTCTTCAACCATAGTAACCATATCTAAACTACGTAACATCTTTTCAATTTTTTCATATATTCTTACGGATTGAAGCTCACTTTTAATACGTAAAACAAGTATAATTGAGTTTACTTTATACTTCTCATATAACCCTTTTAATCTGTGATACTCAAAACGAAAAATTTCATCTTGTACAATATCTATCTCATCATAATAACTGAGTGTATTTTTCTTATTAATCTCCACCGAAAAGTAATCGAGTAGAATCGATATAGAGGTTAACATCTCTCTATTAAAGGCCATAAAAGGCATTTTTTTAATTGCAAGAACTGCAATTACTTTTCCATCATATACAGTAGGTATAGCAGCTATAAAATCACTATTATTATCAGTTGCAATCGTTGGTTCTCCTGCAATATCACTTATAAAGATAGCTGTTGAACGGCCAATAGCTTTATCTATAAGATAATCACTAAATAATTGTTCAAGTTCTAACTCTTCAGTTGTTGAACTCAAGACTAGTGCTGCATTTTTATACTCTAAATAACTCTCTAAATCCTCTTCACTATTATAAATAATTACAGCAGAATTTACACTAAAAGATTTTTCTAAAAGTTCTAAAAAGTTTTTATAATACTCTTTTCGTTTATCTACAATTTCACTTTTACTATCTATAATTTCATTTTTATTAATAATGTATTCAATAGAATTCCGAATGCTCATAGGTTTAATAACATAATTTTTTTCTAACTGATCATGGGAAATTTTAAGAGAATAAAAGGCTTTTGAAAGTTCATCTAACTTGTCCCCTCTATAATCAGCATTAATTTGTGCATCTTTAATCTTCTGTGTCCAGTAGTAATGAAACTCTGCAAAAATCATTGTCATTAGAAGTGCTATTAAAAACTCTGTGTATTGAAAAAAAGGATAGAAGTACCACATAGCGACAGCTAATATACCAAGAGTAAGAACACCATTTTCAAAACCATGAAAAAGTGTAATAATCGCTAATAGTATTAAGATATATGATATCTCATCATTAAGCATGCAGATATCATCTGGGTTTATAAAAAAACCTATAAGGAGATAGATACCTACGATAATGAGAGTTTCTACATAGGCATAACTATGTAAAATCTTTAAAAATGATTCTAACGCAGTACGCTCTTTAACTCTTAAGGCTTTTTTCTGCATAATGTTTACTAATTCGACATCATTTCATCGAGTAGGTCTTGTGCAGTTGTTCCTATCGAAGCATTACCCCAATCACTGTCAGATGCAGTAGAGCTCCATACTAGTTTAGAGTTTTTTGTTTTGTAAAGACTTACTTGAAAACTTACAGCTGGCTCACCATCTATTCCTGTCTTATAGCGCCATTCACTCACCCCACCATACATGAAGTATTTACTTCCATCTTCTTTTGCTTTTTTTCTAGCTTTCTTCATTGTTGGAAGTTTATCTTTTAAATGACTTGATACATTGTAACCCTTAGTGAGTAGAATTCCTTCAATAAGATTAGAAGCTCTCATACCTGCTCGTGGTGTATCTGTATAATTATTTAATCTAAACAAAGAAATTGTAACATTATTTTTCTTTTCATGTGTTCCATTCACATCTTCATAAACTACTGGAAGTGATTTTTCAGTCATTACTATTGACGAAGTTGAACACCCAACAGAAAAGTACAACATTAATCCAATCACACTATTTATTATTAATTTCATTTTATCCCCTTTATTTTAGAAGTATATCTAACAATTGTGAGTTTTCAGTGAGTTTTTAAATATTAAAAACTAAAAAGCACTCTTCCTTGTACTAATTGATAGAGCCCTTGATAAGAGTCTTCTGGACTATTTTTATATACATCAGGTTTTGCAACAATATAATTAAACATTATCTTTGTCTCTTTATTTATATACCAGTTTAACCCAAGTGTTAAATCATCTTGAGTGCCACCCTCTTCTTTTTTATCCTGTGTAGTATCATTGAGATTTATAGACGAATAACGTGCTGCAATTTCTACAGCTCCATCTCTGTTTGGTTTTATTTTTCCAAGTGTAGCAGTTTTAAATTTATACTTTCTTCCTTTTCCCACTAAAAAGTAGCTTCCTTGTAAATAGTATGCATCAAACTGATAATTTTGTAAAGATGTTTTAGTGTTATATGCCTCAACCATCGTGCTTGTATACTCTGCTTGCAATGAATATTTATCGTATATATAAAGTGCCTCAAGGTTGAGTTTTGTGAGGTTTTGCACATCTTTTATAGTTGCAGAAACATATTTTTTATTTACAAATTTTGCTTCTGCACCTTGATTGAATTTTACATCTTCACCATTCATATCTCGGCCTTGATAAGCAAATCCAAAAGATAAGAGATGGCGTTTTGCAAACTTGTATGAATAGGTTGTTCGTAATGAGTAACCATTCTTTACTCGCTCATCATCTCTATTTTCATCAATAGAGTTTGTAAAGAGGGCCGTAAAAATATTTACTCTTGAGTTATCTATTTTTTTAGATAAAAGTAATTCTACACCTAATTTTCTATTTTCACTAAATGCATCATTAAGGGATCGCTCCATAAAAGTTATATTTTTTGATGTTGAGTATCGCTCAAGTGAAAAAGGAATTTTTATATTTCCCATTTTTACTCTATAATCACCATCTATCACATTTATGTGATTCTCATATCCTAAATAAATATCTTTAAAACTATTTGGTCCTGTAAAGCTATACTCTAGTTCATAAAAAAGTTTTTGTTCTAAAAAACTTCCTTTATGATTTACACGTATTCTTCGCCAATCATTTACAGAGTAATTACTTTGGGCTTCATCAAAATAACCGATATCGTAACTTAGTTGTGCTCCAAAAGAGTACTCATATCCATAAAATTTACTTGGTTTTTTACTTTTTAGTCTTGCTAAGTAACGACTATAAAACCAAGTATTATCTCTTTTCTTTACAATTTTTGTTTTAGATTTTTTTTTCTTACTCTTTTTCTTCTTTTCTTTACTCTTATTTGAAGTTATAGACACTACTGGTTCAATAGTTTTAGCAACTACTACTTCTTTTTTCTCTTTAGCTTTCACTTCTGGTATTACCACGGGGACAACTTTAGGAGGAACTATTACCAAGGGAGCAGGAGGTTTTTTTATCTGAAAACGACTTTTATAAGTTGTTGAGACATAAGCATCTTTAAACTCTTTTGCAAGCCCTTCTCTATGTTGTTTTGCCTCTTTATAGTTCTCAAAACAACCACAACGAACTGTTATGGTACTTCCAATTTCCATAATTTTACATGAGTCATCATAAACACCAGATACAACAACTTCATGGTTATTAACACTATTTGACCTACTTAATAACTGTACCGTATAACAGGTTGGTTCTGCAGCACTTAAAATAAGAGTAAATGAAATAATGACTAAAAAGAGTCTCATAAGCTGTCCCTATCTATCATAATGTATGTAGCAGATTTATTTGGTTTCTTACCATTATCCTCAACGATAAAGAGCCCTGGCTTGTTAGATTCACTATTGACAACAGTAATTCCTTCACCATAGCCAATACTTGGTTGATTTTTAACAAGTTTCACAGTGCTATTTACCCTATCCCAAAACCATAGCTCAAATTTCAGCTCTCTATTATCACTACCACCAGCTATTATCCAGTACCCTTTTTTCTCTTTATCATAAGTAATATCTCTAATACCTAAACCTTTTAAATCAACTCGTATGGCCTTTCCAAACTCAGGTTTTACACCTTTTAAAAACATCTCTTGTGGATTTTTTAAACTTATTACAAGTGCATCTGCATCAGCTAAAGGAGATCGAAACGCTATAAGCAGTCCACCATCCTCACCATTGATACTTAAACCTTCTATATTTATCATATTACTCAAAAAGAGACTCTTTTTAAAAAACTCTGGAAAGTTTTTATAGAGATCTTTTCTTAAATTTTTATAGATATAAAAATCCTCTATCGCACCATCAACATAGCTAAACATCATCAACTTCTCACGCGCTGATTTTCGTTTATTTGCTCGAGTAAGAGAGTGTGAAGTAATAGCATAGACGATGTTACCATCTGATGTTACCGCTTCTAAATCTTCTACGCCTTTTTTAAATATTTTTTTAATTTTTTTTGGAAGATATAGATTTCCTATCTCTGCAATACTCCCATCACTCTGTATCTCTAAGAGTTTTAGTGCTCGAGAATTACTCTCATCTTCTACTATCAGAACTTTCCCATCAGGCATCGTTGTTGCACCTGATGGTTCAAAGACATTATAAAATTTATTTTCAGTATAAACAACATTTCCCTTTGAGAGATTATAAAATGCTGTCTTTTCGACATATACAAGTGCATAAATAATAAAAGAAGCACTAACAATAAGACCTATAGAGAAAAAAGTATATGCCTGTTTTAACCAGAAATATTTTTTCTTTATCTCAGTTCCTAAAATGTGAAGATGACTAATCATCTCCTCTTTAGACTCTTTTGTTGAATAGAGTGCTCTATTCATCTCTTTTGAGTATTCATCAGGAGATAGATCTGCCATATCCTGATAGTAAAGAAGAGAAGAATAATTTTCCAAGTACTCTTTTTTTACAAGTTCTTTCTTCCCTCTAGGTTTGACAGCCATTACAGCAAATATAATAGAGCCTAATGAAGTTAAAATAATAGAGATAAAAGCATAAGTCATAATTGAGTTATGGACTGCAAAGCCTGATGCTGTTACACTTACAGTCAAGATAAAACCATTTATTGATATTAATATTCCTGCTTTTGTATCTGCAAGTGAAGTTAAATCAAGATTTGAACGTAGTGCATTTCTAAAAAATGTTCCTACTAGTTTTGAGAGATTAGATTTACTTTTTTTCTTTTCTTTTTCCATATTATTCTCTTTTTAAGGAATCACTATTTCATATAAGCCATGATAAAACTGATTATCTATATTTTCATCTTCTACTTTATCAAATGCAATTTGTGTATTATTAGAAGTGTCTTTTGAAGTAACTTTTAAATATAATTTTTGACCACTTACAAATGGTACAGTTGGAGTATACTTATAACTAACCTCTCCATAAGATGTCACAGAAATTTTTTCATCTGATATTTCTAAATCTATTTCATCTACTAGCAATGGTGCTGTTAAATTTTTATCATTACCTAGTTTCACAGAATAAGTAACAATCTCTCCTTCTAAATCTATAGAACTATCCCATATTAAGCGCATCACACCATTTTTATATTCAAAGGATTGCCAAAAAGGCATTGGTTTACCTTTTTCTGCATTATAATTAGTTATATTTTTACTCAAGGCATTAACTAAAACATCACATTCATTATTCCAATCTGCTTCTGAAGGAGCTCCATTCTCACCATAAGGTAGGTAGTCTTTGTCTGGGGCATTAACAATAAAAGGTTGAACTAATGGTTTATAAGTGGCTACTTTTTCATTTACTCTTGCATCTGTTAAGTAGTTATTTCGTATAGTGTCAATCATATTATCTAAAGCATCTCTATTTACTTTTTTACTTAAAAAACGCCTATGTAAAGGTGAATCCCAATAACGTGCTATACCTAATTCCCAGTCAGCATAATATGGTGTATTAAATTGATTCAATTGCTCATTCCAACCCCAAGCATCATCATAATCCCATGGTAAGAAATAGAAAGTATCAGAGTAAATAGGGTTCAATAAAAAAAAGTTTTGAGAGGTTGTATCAACATTTCCCATAATTATATTTACTGCTAACCATGTGAGATAATTATCACGATTGAAATATTGTGTAATGATAGAATCGATATCCCGTTCTTCATCTTCAATTGCATTAAGCATTGCAAGTAATTTAGTTTGACTCTTTCCTCTTTGAGGCTCAATAATTTTTTCAAATGACACTTTGTCAATAGGGTTACCATCTTCATTCAACACTAAACTAGGATGTTTATAAAACCAAAAATATTGTGCTTTATAAAGATTATCATCTTTGTTATAACCTCTATTAATTAAATACTCTTTATCATAGCTTTCTACCTTTGTATAGAGTCCTTTATCTTCGCCATCTATTGTTAACTGGACAAATTCAGTTTTTAAACTATTAAAGTTTGGTATATCTTGAAACAAATCAAAACTAAGCTTATTTCGTATTCGGGTAAGATCAAAGGAGTGTTTATTATACTGAAGTCGTCTCTGTTTTTTATAAAGAACTGTTTTTGAATCTAATTTCACTTTATAAGATTTTTGAGGTGCCTTTCTTGTTGATTTTCCTTTTTGTCTTAAAAGAGCATTTGTCAATTCATTTACATTTGAAAATTCAGTCGCACTAAAAATTACACTAAGTTCGGGAGAATAACTATCAAAAGCATTAGTGTCGTGTTCGATATCATCTAATGTACATGGACGAAGAGGTGCTGTTATATCATAATATGGTGCACAAAGTGAGCTACTTGGAGAAGAAGAAAGAGTAACTTCTGCCGATGTAACAATTTGACTCTCATTACTATACCATGTTGGGTCTTCATTAAGTGCACCACTCACCGAGGGCTCATGTTTTGCATCATTGTGGCTTTCACAACCTAAGAGGAGTAAAAGTATAAAAGGGAGCAGTAGTAAGTTATTTTTTTTCAAATCTATTTCACTTTACACTCGCCAAGAGCGATATTCCCCTTATTTTTCTTCAAAATTTTCTTTGCTTTTTTCTTGTTAATACCTTTGACCTTTTTAAGCTCTTTAAGAGACTCAAAACAGTGCTTTTCACGATATTCAATTATTTTGGCAGCTTTTTTTAAGCCTACTTTTTTCAGTGTTGCTAACTCTTGTGCTGATGCATTATTGAGATCAACTGCAGAGAAAAGAAGTGTTGAAAGCAGTAGTAAGTAAGTTAAAAATTTCATATTGGACCCTTTATAAATCTTTCGTTATTGTATCTTTATTAAGTGAGTAAAGAGTGAGTTAAATTCAAGAAGCAGCATTGAGGGCTAATCCAGCCATCTTCTGCATAAACACTTCAGCACTCTCTTTAGCTTCTATTACCTTCTCCAACTCACCAATAAAATACTCTTGTGTTCTACTATCGGCAATATTAAAAGTATATAAAACCCACTCTGTATTTAAACTAATCTGTTCTCCTGCTTTTTCAAGAGAAAATGTTCTATATAAATTCACATCAGTAGATGCTAAAAGCTCTAGAACTTTTGTATAAAATACATTTAAATCACTTTTTACAAGTTCACCTAGCTCCTCTTTTGTGATTGTCACATCAACATCATCAAAATCTCTACGACCTAGTATAAGAGCATCACCAACTAGAAGTTGCTCTCCTATAAAATAGGCTCGCTTCTTCTCACTAATAGCATTTGCATCTGTATAGACTATATGATCTTTAAGTGTTGTTAACTCATCAATAAGTATAGAATTAAAAAAACTATAGATACTGTTAGCCTGCATCACTATATCTGACTCTGTTATCTCGTTTGTTATAGCGTTTAGCGAAAGTGCATTCATTAAATAGTCTCCAGTAGTATTACATTTACATAAGTTCCAGATTCAAGGAAAGCATCCTCTTCTCCTGCAATCATTAAGGCTGATTCATTAAGCATATTAGTAAGAATAGCTGAACTTCCCACTTTTTTATCTTCAAAATCTACATAGTACTCACCATCTTCTACTTTTATATTACATGCTGTAAACTCAGTAAAACGACTTCGTTTGGTAAAATCATTTTTAAGTTTTGCGGCAACTATCTTATATGGTTCTTTTTTTCCTAACATTTTAGAGACTAAAGGAAGTCCATAAAGGATAGAAGTAACAGCTGATGAGTAAGGAAAACCAGGGAGTGCAAGCACAAATTTTGCATCACGCTTTGCAAGTAAGATATGACGTCCAGGCTTAATACCTACACCTTTATAGACAACTTCAGCACCCAAACGAGGGACAATGTCTTTTACAAAATCATAATCGCCAACACTCACACCACCTGTACTTACTAAGATGTCAGCAGAAGATAATGCTCTCTCAAAAGTTGCCATAATAGCTACTTTGTCATCAGGAGCAGTTCCAAGTTGAATCACCTCTGCACCAGCTTGCTCAAAGAGTGCTGCTAATGTGTAGTTATTCGAGCTTCTAATCTGTGCTGGATTATCACTATGTTCACCAAGATCTAAAATCTCACTCCCTGTTGCTATCACAGCAACACGAGGGCGAATAGCTACTTGTACCATTACTTGATTAAGCCCTGCCATAACACCAATCTCAGCAAAACCTATCTTTGTACCTTTGGTAATCAGTACATCTCCTTCACGGTAACCCTCCCCTATAGGGCGAACAGACCATCCTTTAGGCACACTCTCGTTAATGGTAATCTTTCCATCATCGTATGTTACATTCTCTATCTGAATGAGAGTATCGGTTCCTGAAGGCATCATAGAACCAGTAAATGTTTTAATAGACTCTCCCGAGTTTACTATACGGGTTTCATCATTTCCAGCAGGATTATCTCCAAGAACAGTTAGCATACCACTCTCTAAATCTTCATGTTTTACAGCATACCCATCCATTGAAGCTGTCGGGAACTGTGGATCATTAAATTTTGCCACAATATCTTCAGCTAAAATCCGACCACGAGACTCACTCAGAGAGACTCTCTCAGATCTACTACTATCAACAGGCAGTAGATCTAACATATTTTGACTTGTTTCGTACGATAAAAAGTTCATATTCACTCCTATTTTGCTAAAAGTCCACTACCACTGATGGCAGTTGAGCGATTCTCAGCATAGATACGACGTCCATTTTTTAAGTCATATTTCCAGATTGGAGCACTCGCTTTAAAATCCTCTACAAACTCATCTATTAACTCTAAGGCAACACGGCGTTTTGGTGAGAATACAGCGGCGATATATGAGGACTCATGGAGCATAACATCTCCTAAAGAGTGTGCCATTTTTATCTTTGCACCCTTTGCCTCTGCTCTCTCCTCCCACTCATGAAACCATCTATAAAGAATGGGCTCATATACATCAAAACTAAGTCCATCAATCCCATCTTCACTTCTCACAGTACCAACAAAAGGAATATATGCACCATAGTTACTATGTGACTCCTCTTCATACCACTCTTTTAAAATGTTTGGCACATTAAGAGCACCGTTTACAATACTTAACATATCATCCACCACATACAGGAGGTAAAAGAGAGACTCTGTCTCCATCTTTTAACTCATGTTCTAAAGAGCTTACAAGAGTGTCGTTCACTGCAACAGCACAACTCTCTAACCAATCTTTCACTTCACTATCTTTTTGTAAAATTGCAGCAAGCTCACTCAAATTAGTTATATCTAACTCCAAACTCGGCTTCCCAATAGGTCCTAAAAATTCTACTTTTATCAAAATAATATCCTAGTTAAATTATTGCTTAGATTATATCTAAGATAAGCTAAGGAGTGTATAATATCAATATGATAAGTTTAAACAATTATTTACGGAGTGGTTTTACATTTAAAAAAAGTGAAACTGAACTACAATTTAAATACCAGTTTTTTAATATTTTATTGGCTCTGAATCTTTTTGTTGTGACTTCTGCTGCTTTAATTCGTTTTTTTAGAGAAGATAATGCCCAAGCTATCGTAGATATAACCTACTCTATTGTTGGTATCATTGTTATATTTTTAGTACGACAAGATAAAAAATACTTCGATAAACTTGTTTACTTTGTTATGTTTTTTTCTCTGCTTATTGTCTCTTTCACATATATAAACCATACAAATGCATATGTTGGCATAAGTTGGTTTTTTGTTCAAATAATCATCGTTGTTTTTCTGAGTAATAGACGATTCGCTTACTTAATGTTAGCACTGTCAATTATTGTGATATTAACAACACAGTACCTAAAGATGAATAGTGAAGATTTTAGACATGCTATTTTTGGTATTTTCCCTTTAATTGTTTTTAGTATTTTTATGACTGCATATGAGCGAAGAAATAAGATACAAGCAGATCTATTAAAAGAGCAACATACACTTTTAAAAAAATACACCTTTGAAATTGAGAACTTTGACCTTGTTACACGACTTCCAAATAGGGTCTCTTTTACAAAGCATTTAAACCGTAAAGTCTTTACACAAGAACAAGAGAATTTTTCAATTATCAAAATAGATATAGATGATTTTAAAAATATTAACGAAACTTACGGCTTTAACTTCGCAGATAAAATTGTTTTTGAACTCTCAGAACGTTTAAAAAACAGACTTACAAAAGAGGTGTTTTTAAGTAAAAGTGGTCCAGATGAATTTTTACTCTTGATTGAGAGTGATAATATTGAAGTACTTACAGGTATAGCAAACGATATTATGAAAAGTACGAAAGATGTTTTTTGTGTGAATAATCAACGTATCTTTATTACCATCTCTCTGGGAATAGCACGATTTCCAGATGATGCCAAAAGTAGTTCTAGTCTTATCAAGAATGTTGATGCAGCCCTTCATATGGCAAAAAAATCTGGTAAAAACTGTGCTAGATTTTATGATCTCACACTCACAGATGCACTCAATGAGAAGATGCAATTACTTCTAGAGCTTCAAGATGCCGCTATAAATAATGAATTTGAAACATACTTTCAACCGCAAATTGATGCTACAAATGACTCTATAGTGGGGATGGAAGCCTTAGTACGTTGGAAACACCCTAAAATGGGAACTATTTCACCTACTACTTTCATCCCCTTAGCTGAAGAGAATAACCTTATTAAAGATATCGATTTTTTTGTGATGAAAGATGCAATGGAATCATTTGTAGAGTGGAAAAAAGAGTACCCAAATATAGGAAGACTCTCTCTGAACCTCTCTATGAAACTCTTAGAAGATAAAGAGTATTTAAGCCACTTACAGAAAACTCTTAAAGAGACTCACTTTGAAGCCCAATGGCTAGAGGTTGAGATAACAGAATCGCAACTTATGAATGATCCACAAAAATCAATACAACTCCTACAAGAGATTAGAAACTTTGGAATAAATATTTCTATAGATGATTTTGGCACAGGATACTCTTCGCTCGCTTATCTTCAAAAACTCCCTGTAAATAAACTCAAAATCGACAGGTCCTTCATTATTGACATACCTAATAATAGTAACTCTGTTACGCTTGTAAATCTTATAATCAACCTTACACACTCGCTTAATTTAAATGTTATTGCAGAGGGAATTGAAGAGGAGCAACAGAAAGATTTTCTTCTAGCTGCTGGTTGTTCTTATATTCAAGGATTCTACTACTCTAAACCACTCTCCTCCAGCGATATGCTTACATTTATAAAAAAATATCAAGGATAAAAAGCAGATGATTTTTGGAAAAATAGAGTATCTCAACCTTCTCCCTTTTCATGTATTTATGAAACGCTATACTAAGGGTAGTGCCGCTAAAATGGGAATGGAGTATAAAAAAAATGTTCCTGCTAAAATTAATAGTGCCTTTCATAAACGCCATGTGAATGCGGCCTTTATCTCAAGTATAAGTGCAAAAAACTCACAATATGTAGGGCTTGGAATAGTTGCAAAAAAAGAGGTACAAAGTGTTTTAGTTATTCCAAGTAAGATTAATAAAATAGATATAGAATCAGCATCTTCTAATGTTCTCGCAAAAATTTTACAACAACAAGGGGAAGTTATTATTGGGGATAAAGCTCTTCGATATGCACTAAAACATGATGATTATATAGACTTAGCTAAGCTATGGAATGAGAGATATAAGCTCCCCTTTGTCTTTGCTCTCCTTTGCTACCATACAGATAAAAGATACTATAAAAAGATAGAGCAGATGTTCTTAAAACAAGAGATAAAGATTCCCTCTTATATCTTAAAAAAGTCTGCGAAAAAAACAGGTATTTGTGAAAAGGAGATTTTAAATTATCTTAAACTTATCTCATATAAACTCGATGCAAAAACGGCACTAGGACTTAAGAAATTCTATAAACTCTCAAGCGAAGTATCTCTTTAACATCTTTTCTAAAAGTTCTATATCAATAGGCTTTGCAAGGTAATCATCAAATCCTAACTCTAAATACTTCTCTTTATCACCACTTACAGCGTTTGCAGTTAAAGCGACAATAGGAGTTAGTTTTAGATTCATCTCTTTTTCGTAAACTTTTATCTCTTGCATCGCCTCTACACCATTTTTATTTGGCATATTTATATCCATTAGGATAATGTCAAAAGAGTCCTCTTTAATACTACTTAATGCTTCCAGACCATCATTTACCATAACAATCTCTACATTCATATCCTCTAAAAGTATCTCTATAAGCATTTGATTAGTTTTATTATCTTCAGCAACAAGAATTTTTCTTCCACTAAAATCAAGATCCTCCGTAATTTCAGAGTCCTCCTCAACTCCATCTATATCTACAATATCTACTTTAAATGAAAAACGGAAACTACTTCCTTCACCCAATTTACTTTTAATAATTAACTCAGAATCAAAAAGTTTTAATATAGCTGTTACAATAGAGAGTCCTAAACCTGTACCACCATACTTTCTAGCTATTGAGCTATCTGCTTGTATAAATGATTCTGTAATCTTTGCGATATCCTTCTCTGCAATACCAATACCGCTATCGCATACTTCAATATCTAAAAGTTCTTTTACTCTATCAAAAGATATAAGGAGTGTTACTTCACCCCCTTCTGGAGTAAATTTTATTGCATTTGAGAGTAGATTTGAGACTACTTGCTTGAGTCTTAAAATATCACTCTTTAAGTATTTAGGAAAATCACCTGAAACTATATTTACAAGTTTTACACCCTTCTCTTCTGCTGTTTTTTCAAAAAGCATATAGAGTGAAGAGAACTCCTCTTTTGGTTGAAATGAGTTCTTCTCTAAGCTCAGTTTATTCGCTTCAATTTTTGTAATATCTAAGATATCATTAATCACATTAATCAAAATATTTGAAGACTGATCTATCGTGTTAAGATATTTTTTTTTCTCTTTATCTTCCTCTTGCTCTTTTAATATCTTTACAAAACCTATTATTGCATTTAATGGTGTTCGTATCTCATGTGACATTACTGATAAAAACTCACTTTTTGCTCTATTTGCACTATCTGCATCTAGAACTTTTTCTTGTAATTTCCAAACCAAAGCACGATTTTCATACTCAAAGAGTATATTATCTTCCACATTTTTGGAAACTCTTCTAGAAATTGCAAGAATTATAAGTGTATAAAACAACATTACTAAAGCAAGCATATGGTGTATCTCAAGCTCTGAAAATGTCAAAAAATAGATATATGGTGTCAATATAAAAAGTATATAAAGATAAAAAGATCTTACTTTTGAAGCAAATGTAATAACTGAAGCTGAGATAACCCCTGCAGTCATAAGAAGAATTATAAGCTGGTATTCTATCTCTTGTGGGAAAATTAAAAAGGCACTACTCCCCCAAGTTAAAGCAGAAAACCCTGCAAGAAGAGTAAAAGAGTAATAATACTTTTGAATATTTTTAGCACTAATTTTTGTTCTTTTATAAGAGAAAAGTAGAAGCACTCTACTGAGTAAAATAGCTACACTAAAAGAGAGCCAAATAAAAAGATTTTGTGAAGATACATGTGAATAATATATAATAGCAATAAAAATAAGAATACCAAAGAGTCCAACTAAGCCATTAGGTAAATTTGTAAAAAGATAATCTATCTTTTTGCGTTCAATTTCATATACTTTACTTGTATCCATCGCATATCCTTCTTCTAGCCATAATATACCTAAGCCTTCTTTGAAATTTACTTAGAGAGTCTCTTCTCTATCTATTATTAGTGTTATCTACTAAGTACTCTCTATGAAAAAAGTGTCCCCTCACAAAACGACCATAAAAAAATTCAAATATTATTGAACTACAAATAAAGAGTATAAATATCTCAATAGCATGAGGATTAGAACTATAAGTATAATATAGCAATGTCATCAAGGCAGTAAATGTTGCCAAAATTGATGCTAGTAAAATTATGCTATTTGCCGCGATTTCCTTTCGTAATTTATATGCACTTAGATTTACAATAAAAAATATAAGCAGAAAACTTGCACTTCCTATAATTGCTATTTCATTAAGATCAATACTATTCGCTAGAACTAAACTAAAAGCTAGTGTAATAATGATTCCCATAAATGGTATTTCTCGTTTCTCTTTTGTAAGAAGTTTGGGTAACTCTCCCTCAACAGCAATAATGTATCCAAGACGGGCATTACCATAGATAGTCGCATTAATAGCAGAAAATGTTGCTAGAAGAGCTGCGATAGCAACTATTGTAAAGCCTATATCCCCTAGTGCCGGTTTTGCAGCAATTGCTAGGGCATAATCCTTTGCTTCTAGGAGTTGTGCTTCAGGAACTGTTCCTACACTTATTATCACTATGAGTACATAGAGCAAGATAACAAAAATAACAGAGCCATAAAAAGCACGAGGAAGATTCTTTTTAGGATCTTTTATCTCTTCAGCAGCATTAGCAATAAGCTCAAATCCTTCATAAGCAACAAAAATTATCATTCCAGATACTACGATAGAGAGAGGGGTAACACCACTACTTGCAGTAAGTCTTGAACTATCTACATAAGAAGCACCACTTACTATAATTATCACTAATAAAATAATCTTTATTGCAACAATAATAGTCTCTGACTTACTTACAAAAGATGCACTTACAAGATTAATAAGAGCAGGAAAAACTATCGCTATTGAGATTAAAGAGTGAGTTATTAAGGGTGTCTTAGTTTCAAAAAATGTAGCACCATAAGATGAAAATGCTACAGCATACAGAGAGATAGTAACGAGATAACTTAGCCAGAGCATCAGATTTGCTGAGCCAGAAAGAAGGTTATGACCAAAAGCTTTATCTATAAAGCTTACCGTTCCTCCTTTTGACTGATATGCAACAGAGAGTTTGGCATAAGAGTAAGAGGTGAGTAAAGTGACAAACCCTGCAATTAAAAAAGCATATGTTGTAGCACTATGAGCAAGAGAGACAGCTTCTCCAAGAACAGCGAATATACCACCGCCTACCATACCACCAACACCGATAGATATAGCACCAAGTAAACCTATTGTTCGCATTTGTCTCTCTTTTTTATAGTTTTATTTCACTCTTTTAGCAAGCTCTTTTTTATAAGTTTCTATATCAAAGTCTTTCATCTGTGAACTTCCAGTCTCTACGGCAGCCTGTGCTACAGCAGATGAAATTTCTACTACTAAACGTTTATCAAATGGTGCAGGGATAATATATTCAGGACCAAAACTCATCACCTTTCCATACACTTCTGTAAGATACTCAGGAACCTCTTTTTTCGCTAAATTTGCAAGAGCATAAGCTGCTGCAATTTTCATCTCTGTATTTATTTTTTTTGCACGAACATCCATCGCTCCACGAAAGATAAATGGAAAACCAAGTACATTATTTACCTGATTAGCAAAGTCACTTCTTCCTGTAGCAATGATAGCATCTCGACGTGCTGCCTTTGTCTCTTCTGGCATAATTTCAGGAGTAGGATTAGCCAAAGTAAAGATAATAGGCTCTTTAGCCATAAGTTTTATATCTGTAACACTAAAAGAGCCTGGTTTAGAGAGGCCAACTGCTACATCAGCATCTTGAAATGCTTCAGCTTGTGTTGTCGCATTTGGTACAGAAAACTCTTTTTTATACTCATTTAAATCACCACGAGCATCATTTATAACACCTTTAGAATCAATCATAAAGATATTCTTCACACCTATATGTTTATAGAGTTTAGCACATGAAATTGCTGCTGCACCTGCACCAACTACTACTATTTTAAGATCTTCAATCTTTTTATTTGTAATTTCACAAGCATTAATGATAGCTGCCGTTGAGATAACTGCCGTACCGTGTTGATCATCATGCATAACAGGGATATCAAGTTCTTCCACAAGTCTCTTCTCTATCTCAAAACATTCAGGGGCTTTGATATCTTCAAGATTAATACCACCAAATGTTGGAGAGATAAGTGCCACTGCCTTACAAAATTCATCTACATTTTCAGTATCTACTTCAATATCAAAACTATCAAGTCCTGAAAAAGTCTTAAAAAGAACACCTTTCCCTTCCATAACTGGCTTAGAAGCTAATGCACCTATATTTCCAAGACCAAGAACTGCCGTTCCATTAGAGATAACAGCAACTAGATTACTCTTTGCTGTATAACGGTATGCATTTTCAGCATCTTTTTCTATCTCTAAACATGGAACAGCGACACCGGGAGTATAAGCCATACTAAGATCTCTCTGTGTTGCCACTGGTTTAGTAGTCTCTACTGAAATTTTTCCTGCTTGAGGGAACTCATGATAATCTAGTGCTTCTTGATCTGTAACTTTTTTCGCCATTTTTTCTTCCTGAAAAATAATTTTGCGAATTATAACTAAAAGTGAATTAAAGTCTAAATTTTATTCAGATATAAAACACAATTACCTTGAGTATTGTAATAAATACCCATTGAATTTTTACGAGAGACAAAAACACCTCTCCCGTTAAATTTACGCGAATTTCTAAAGATTTCACTTAACATCTGAGTATCAAAACCCTCTCCCTCATCATGTATCTTAGTGATTATGTATGATGAAGATAAATTATTAACTTTATAAACACTTACTGTCGTTTTTTTTGTACATTTTTCAGAGAGAGTGTTTAATGTTTCAAAATACTCATCTTCCTCTAAAAGTTTATGTTTCTGTTGTGCTGTAAGTCCTAAGTTCCCATGTTCAAAAGCATTCATAAAGAGTTCAGTAAAAGTTAAATTCATACTATAAGCAAGTTTTGTATCATCCAAGAGTGTTTCAATTACTTCGGTATACCACTCATCTGCTACATCTAAACTCTCTAGATTACTATGAAAAGTATCTCTAGCTACTAATGTATCATCTAGTTTAAGTTTGTTGATAAAAAGAAGAGTAAGATCATCCTCTTGATGTTCAATACTATTTAATAATTTTGATTTAAATTCCTCTTTTGAAAAAGAGTTTTTAAAATCAGATTCTATTTGTGAAGAGTAAGGTTCATCAGAATCCTTCATGCTATTTTCTACAATGCCATCACTAAAGAAAAGAAACTTATCGATATCAGCTATATCATACTCACCTACTTTAAAACCTTCTTGCCACTTACTTAAGGGAGGATTATTAGATTTTATTTTAATGATTTCATCATTACTATCTTGCATTAAAGAAGCTGGCATTGCAAATTTTGCATATTGCAGTTTATTATAAGCAGAATCAAAAAAGATATAGTCTATAGCTAAAGCCTCTTCATCTAAAAGTATCGGTTTAATATAATCCATAGACTCTCTAATAAGCATGTCAAAACTAAAACTCTCAAACTCTATCATTTTGTCAATTATGTGATTAATAAATGAAGTTATAATCATAGCTGTAAGAGAGGCAGAGAAGCCCTTTCCCATTCCATCTACAATCAAATAGAAGGTTCTATTCTCATCTATTCGTCGTGCACTATATGCATCCCCACTCACGACATCAAGAGGTTGATATAAAAAATCAACTAAAACAATCTCTTTTCCTTTAATCATCTGATAATAAAAATCATTTCTTAAAATATTAAGCTCTTTAGCAAAAGAGAGTTCCTCTTGGTAAGAGGTATAAGTATGCTTATCTTGAAGTAGTTGCAGTTTTCTATCTCGTTCTTCTTTTAAAACATTATTTGCAATAATCAATTTTGCTGCACTATTTAATGCCGCTACAATTTCTTCACTTACTAATGGTTTTTGTACAAAATTATTAATGTTCATCTGTAGCGCACGGATCATCACACTTAAATCATCAATTGCGGATATCAAGACAATAGGGATCTCTTTGTTCTCTTCTCTAATCTTCTTAATCATTTCAAGCCCATTTAAAATAGGCATATCATAATCACTGAAGATAATATCTACATCATTTGTTTGAAATTTTTCATACCCTTGTGCACCATCATCTGCAAAAATAATTCTTTTAACTTTATCCTCAAGACTTGCCTCGTAAATTAGTTGAGAAGTTTTATTATCCTCCACACAAAGAAGAGTTAACTCTTTTACATCTACAGTCATTATATTTTAAACTTATTCAGCTCTGTTTCAAGTTTCTTGGAGTCTGCAGATAATATTTGTGCAGCCTCTTCAACATTTCCTCGAAGCAATGTGTTTTGAGAAGAGAGTTCTATAATCTCATCCATATTATTAATAAGCTGTTTTGTTTTTGTAGCTATATAAGTACTTTGGTGCATCACTTCTGTTGATTTATCTAGTGTTGCCAGAAGATTACCTTTAGTAGACTCAGAAGCGCTAATTAAGGTCTGTGCTGCAATAGAAATATCATCCATATTTGCCGATGTAGCATCTGTTTCACCCGAAATTTCCATTACATTTTGAGTAATTAAGTTGACATTTGCACTAATCTCAGAGAGTGACTTCTGTGTTCGTTCTGCTAGTTTTCTCACTTCATCAGCAACAACAGCAAAACCACGACCATGCTCTCCTGCACGAGCCGCTTCAATAGCAGCATTAAGAGCAAGAAGGTTTGTCTGGTCAGCTATATCAGAGATGATACTAAGTACATCTTTAATATTTTTCGCCTGTTCTGTTAAAGAAGCTACTTTACCTACAAGCTCTTGCTGTTGCTCACTCCCTTTATCTATAGAGATTACTACATCATTTAAGCTACTAACAAAGGTATCAAGCACATCATAAGTATCTTGAAGATTTTCAGAGACTGTAATAGTAGACTCTTCAACATTATCTAGTTTTTTACCTACTTCTTCAACTAGTATATTGATTTCAGCTATTTTTCCTTCTGATTTTTCACTATTAATTGTTAGTTTTTCAACCACTACATTTAATTTACTACTCTCATTTGTACTTGCTGTTGCTACATCTTTTGCATGAAAAACTGTCTCTTTAAATGCTACTATCATTACCTGTAAAGCACGTGAAATTTGTGAAATCTCATCTTTTCCTTCAACAACAATATCACAAGTTAGATCTAAAGAAGAGGATACACATCCTATCTTGTTTAGAGAGCTATTTACACTTTTATTTACACCTCTAGAGATTAATAAAATCACAATAAAGATAAAAATAGTAAATACTAAATAACTTACAATAGTAACAGTAGCATGTGAAATAGAGCGAGACTTCACCTCTTGGAGAAGTTTTGTATTAAGATTAAAAATTTCATCATCAATCTTTTTTAAAAGGTTAATCTTTTTTGTTATCGTTTGAAACCAAACGACACTATCTACACCAAAACCACCCGTTAGTGCCTTTTCCTTAGCAATCTCTCTCATTCTCTGAACTTCATCTACCGCTTTTGCATTCATTGTCGTTTTATAAAAAGCTTTTACATCATCTGTAGCCATAGCCATAGATGAGTTTAAAAAAGCATCTTGTTCAGCTACTAAAGTAATCCATTTTGAGAACATTCCATTTCCAAAGTGATCTGCTGCAAAAGTATTACTCAAAACTGCTCTCTCTATTCCTGCTCTCTCTTTAGACTTTAAAAAGTTTGTATAGGTATCGAGAGCTTTTACTAGTTCTTGTGTATCTGCTAACTTTGCTGTCATAGCAACTATGTTTAAGATTTTTTTATTCATATTGCTATAGTAAGCAACTTCATCTTTCACACTCATCTCTAAAGTATCTATATCTTGACGTACTTGAGTAATCTTACTCATATCACTATTTAAAGCTGAGATTTCTGATCGTAACTCCCCAGAAAAACTTTCTATATCTATACTATTTATATAAGTCTGAAGTTCACTATATTTAGCATCAGTTAGTAACCTTTGCTTTGGCATAATCGTAGTAAATTTTTCACCTTTAGATCCTAAAAACCCCGCACTAGCACCACGCTCTTTTTGTGTTTCATGAATAAGTAAAGAGAGCTTTTGGGAAAGTATGTTTAAGGAGTGTGCCGCTGAAATAGTTACAGACTCTGTATATGCTTTTTTAAGTGTTAAACCTAAAATTACAATAGAAAACATTACAACAATAGAGAGAATTACATTAAGTTTAAATTTAATCGTCAACAGTTATCCTTTTCTTACACCTAAAAGTGTAATTAAATTTAAATCATCTAAAAGTTCTAAAAGTTGCTCATTCCCAACTCTCATACTAAAGCTTATCTTATCTTTTAAAACAAGTTTATTGAAATAACCAATAATCGATGAAGTAATAGAGATTGAATCTTGAATATCAATTACAATTGTTTTATGATCTGCTACAACAGAATCAACAACACTCTTCACTTCCTGATAGTCAGAGACACTTTTAATATTTCCTGTAATTTTAATCGTATTTCCACTTGATGTAATCTCCATCATTTATCCTTTTAATTATCTTTTTATATTAACTTATGTTAGCACAAATTACTTTAAAGATTTTAGTTTCTCTAAATAATCTTTCATTTTAGCTTCATATCCAATATTTTTTAATCTTACAAACTCTAAATCTCTACTCATATATTTTTGCTGCACATAACCACCATAATCATGTGGATATAAGTAGCCCTCATTTCTTTGAGTGATATTACTAGGCATTTCCAAAATATTTCCATTCTTTACACTATTTAAAGCTTCATTAATTGCAAGATATGCACTATTTGATTTGGGAGAGGCACTTAGATATATCACCGCTTGTGCTAAAATAATTCTAGCTTCTGGATAGCCTATCTTACTTACACTTGTAAGAGTAGAAGTTGTTAGTGTCAATGCTTGAGGATTTGCATTGCCTACATCTTCACTTGCTAGTATGACTAAACGCCGTGCAATGAAATCAGCAGACTCACCCCCATCAATAAGTCGAGCCAAATAATAGATAGCTGCATCAGCATCGCTCCCACGAATAGACTTTATCATCGCAGATGTTAGATCATAATGCACTCCAGCCTCACTACTTCCAGCAGCAAGTGCACTTGGACGCAAAGATTTTAGCATCTCTATTGTTATAGTAGTGTTTATGTTTGAAGCAAACTCTAAGAGCTTTAGCATCGCTCTTGCATCCCCTCCACTACTTACAACAAGATACTCTTTAGTCTCAGCCTCCATCTCTAATGATGCAGACTCAAGAGCACGAGTTAAAAGCTTGTCTAATGCCTCATTCGAGATATGTTTAAGTTCAAAAAGCATGGAGCGAGAACGTATAGCAGAGGTAAGCGAAAAAAATGGATTTTCAGTTGAAGCACCTATCACTAAAACACTATTGTTTTCCATAACAGGAAGGAGTACCTCTTGTTGATTTTTTGCTAAACGGTGTACCTCATCTATAAATATAAGAGGTTTTTGAAGTGCATTTTTATACTGTTCAAATATCTTACGGAGTTGGTCTATCTTGAGACTTGTTGCATTAAACTCATAAAAAGGGAGATCCATCACTTTTGCAATAATCCGAGCGATAGATGTTTTTCCAGTTCCAGCAGGACCATAAAAGAAGCTATGCCCTAATGCAAACTTTTCACATAAGATACGAAGGGGTGCAGTGGGTGCACTCAGATGCTCTTGTCCTACAAGTTCATCAAAGTTTTTTGCACGAAGAAGTTGTGTAAAGTCTGCCAATACTCACCCTTTAAAAGAATTTTATTGACAGAATTTTAGCATAAATTATTAGTTAATATTTTGCTTAGGTGTTGCAGCTGTTCTCGTTGGAAGCACAGGGTAAACGATTTCTGGTTTTCTACCATCTAAAGCACCTAAAAATGTCTCTATAGATGTAGCTTCTTTATCAGAGATAGATACACCAAGTTGAATACGTCCCATCTCAACGATAGCCTCTTTAAGTGTTACTACAGCACCATTATGAAAATAAGGAGCTGTTTGTGTGATATTTCTAAGTGTTGGTACTTTTACCATGCCATTTGCATCACCTTTAAAGTCACCTACATCTGCATACTTATACTTAGCAGTAATACCCAACATATTCATAGATCCACCAAGTGCTATGCCATTGTGACAAGTTGCACAGCCCTTATCTATAAAAGTTTTAAGACCCGCTTTTTGTGCTTTAGAAAGAGCATCCTCTTTACCATTTAAGTAGTCATCAAAGGGAGCAGGTGTTACAAGAGTACGCTCGAAGTTTCCTATAGTATCTGCTATTTTTTTATAGTCTATCTTCACATCTTTTCCATAAGCTTTTTTAAATCGCTCTACATACTCAGGCATAGAAGTTACAGTTGCAACTACATGCTCTTTTGTTGCTGCCATCTCAGGTGCTGCAAGTATTGGACCTTGTGCTTGTGCCTCAAGGTCAGCACTTCTACCGTCCCAAAATTGAGCATCAAAAAACACAGCATTAAATACTGTAGGAGAGCCTAAATGATGAGGATTTTGAGTCCACTTATGTCCAACAGCAGCGCCAAGGCCATCATCTCCACCTGTTGCAAGATTATGACATGTATTACAGCTTATAAGTCCACTTTTAGAAATACGTGGTTCAAAGAAAAGCATTTTACCTAACTCTGTTTTTTCAGCTGTTATAGGATTTCTTTTATCATCTATTAGTTTTAAAAGAGCTCCTTTATCCGAAGGAATTGCTACAAGACCTGCATCTTTTGCCTCTTTACTTAAACCACTTGCCAATACTACTGTAGTAGTAACTATACTTAAAAGTATTTTTTTTATCATCTTGTTTCCTTTTTTACTACCCTTTCTAAAGGATAATTTTTTTCCATTGAGAAATTATATACTTTTTACTCTTAAAAGATAATTATTATCCTTTAGTAATATACTTTCTATTATTTATATCTATAAATAATCTGTTATAATTCTCACTATGAATTATGAATTACTCTTACGAGAACACAAACTTAAAGTTACACCACAGCGTTTAGGGATACTGACACTTATGCAAAATGCAGGTCATCTTGATGTGGAAGAACTCTTTGTACTTATAAAAAAACAGTTCTCTTCTATCTCTCTTGCAACATTATACAAAAATATAAATGCTATGCTAGAAAATTCTCTTATAACAGAGATAAAAATTCCAAGACATAAGTCAAAATATGAGATAGCAAAAGAACCTCATATCCATCTTTTATGTCAAAAATGTAATGAATTTATCGATGTTAGTGTAAATATAGATAGTTTAGTGGATGAAGTATCCATGAAGAGCCACTACCAACTTATGGATAGTAGCATTGTGTTATGTGGTGTTTGTGAGAAGTGTCAAGCTCTATAGCTCTTACTTCTTAACTTTTCCGTTGGGATTTGACTTAGAGTCTCCTCTATTTCTTGGAGTAGGTTTAGGCTTGTTAAATGTAGCATTAAACTTTGGTTTAGGCTTATTTCCTGCCATTTCACGAGCTAATTTTTCTTCAGCTTTTAAAAATGTGAAGAGTGCTGAGTACTCACTACGAGTTAAAAACCTTGTTTTTCCTGTTGGAAGATTGTTAAGTTCTATCTCTGCAAAACTTACACGTTTAAGATCAGCGATTTCAGCATCAAAGTGTGCGAAGAAGCGACGAAGCTCACGATTTTTTCCCTCACTAATAGCAACTTTAAGTATGGAGTAGTTATGTGCATTTTTCTGGATTTGGTACCCTAAAAATGGTTTAAACTCCATAGAAGTTATCTTAGAGTGAGAGTGTCCACCTGCTGTTGCATCTTCTATGAACATACCATTAAGCATGGCATTCTCCATCTCTGAAGTCACTTCCCCTTTTATCTTTATCTTATAACGGCGTTCTAAATCTGAGTTCATCAAAGCAGTTGCGACATGAGAAGCATCTGTTAAAAGAAGTAGTCCCTCACTAGCGAAGTCAAGACGACCTACTGGGATGTAGTGCTTAAACTCTTTTCCTAATGAATCGTAGATAGTCTTACGACCTTTAGGATCAGACTTAGTTACAAGCTCTCCCTTTGGTTTGTTATAAACTATAACTGTGTACTTCTCTTGACGGCTTACTTGCTTACCACTTACATAAACTATATCTTCTTTCTCATCAACTTGTGTTGCAGGGTTCTCTTGGATCTCTCCATTTACTCGTACATATCCATCTTGGATAACTTTATCCGCTTCACGGCGTGAGTAAGTTGAGTAGTGTGCTATAAATTTGTTTAGTCTCATCATATTAATATCTCTTTTAACTTTTGTATATTTTGTTCTAACTCTTCAAGTTCTTCTTTGCAAATTGCAAAGATTATATCTGCTTGAATATCTGCATAATGGTGTGAAATTAAATCTCTCATACGAATAATTTCACTCCAATACTCTTTGTTTGCTACCTGTAAAAGAAATTTTTCATCTCTTTTTTCAATATTTTTAAGTGCTTCACCTACAGTTTGTAATCGCATAATCGATGCTTCAAACTTATCAAGAGCCTCTTCATTAAATAAAAAATTATCAGCAGTTTTCATGCCTTTACATCTTCTTTTTATGAGAGAAATTCCCTCTAAAATAAACTCTAAAAGTTCTAATATAGTCATCTTATTCATATATAAATAGTCTCTTTTTGAATACACTTAAAAATTTCACTCTTTGCATGCCGATGTTTATTTACCATATCAACTTTGATCTCACCATATAAGTCATCGAGATAGTTCCATAGGCCTGCTAATTTTCTAAAAGTATTCTCTTTTAACTCTACATAAATATCTATGTCACTTTCAGCAGTGGCTTCATCACGAGAGTAAGAACCAAAAAGCCCTATTTTCTCTACACCATATTTCTTTTGAAGATAAGGCTTCTCTTTTTCAAGAGTTGCAAGAATCTCCTCTTTTGTCATGAAATACCTTTTTCGATAAGTGTATGAATATGAAGAACACCCTCTATTTTTCTATTTTTATCTGTAACAACGAGCAGTTGTATCTTTTTTTCTTCTATTAAAACAAGTGCATCACTTGCAAGCATATCTGCATTTTCACAAGTCATAGGCTCTCTTGTAGCATACTGTAGTACATCATCTTCAAGTGAAAAATTTTCACTAAGCAGTGCACGGCGAACATCTCCATCACTCATAAGTGCTATAAGTCTGTTCTCTTCATCTACTATAAGTGCAGTTCCTAAACGGCCCTCACTTATAGTTAAAATCGCATCTTTTACTTTCGTAGTCGCATTTATAAGTGGTAAGTTTTCTCTCTGCATAAGATTTGAAACTTTTACAAAGAGCTTTTTACCCAGAGCACCACCAGGATGAAATGAAGCAAAATCACTCTTTTTAAAATCCCTAGCTTTCATTAGACAGACAGCAAGTGCATCCCCTAGGGCTAAAGTAAGAGTAGTCGAACTTGTAGGAGCGGTATCTATAGGACAAGCCTCTTTTTGAACGTTTATCTCTATAACCATATCACTATGAGTACCAAGGGTTGATTTTCTATTTCGAGTCATCCCTATAAGAGGCACATTAAAGCGCTTGATATGAGGTAAAATAGAGCTAAGTTCTTCACTCTCACCACTGTAACTAATACCTATTACAACATCTGACTCACTTATCATTCCAAGGTCACCATGAAGGGCTTCTGTTGGGTGAAGGAAGAAACTCGGTGTTCCAGTAGAGGCGAATGTTGCCGCCATCTTTGCACCGATGAGTCCACTCTTTCCAACTCCAGTAATGATAAGTTTACCCTTGCATTCTAAGATAACTTTTACGGCTTCTTCAAAAACATCATCTATCAAAGTAGCTGCATTTAGAAGAGTTTGGGCCTCAATGTTAAGTGTCTCTTGTGCAATTGTTTTATAATTCATAAATGTATTATATCCTTTTTTGTATAATCTACCATTACAAGGAAATTATGATGCAAAAACTATTTGATGAAGTAAGCTCTTTAGATAAACGCTGTTATGAAGATTTTGCCCTAAATGAAGATATTTTGATGGAACATGCAGCCGAGGGAATGGCTGCATTTATTCGTAGTAAATTTACTTTAGGGTCTACTGTTTTAATAGTCTGTGGCAATGGAAACAATGGTGCAGATGGTCTGGCCCTATCGCGTTTACTCCATAAAGAGTATAAAGTAAATATCTTTATAGTTAAAGAAGCAAAAAAAGAGATGGCCATTCGCCAAGACAAACGTGCTCATGCTATCCATGTTAAAAGGACTCTCTATCTTAACGACTGTGATGTTATAGTCGATGCAATTTTCGGTACTGGTTTTGATGGTTCTTTAGATGTCGAAGTAAAATCAGTTATGCAGACACTAAACAGTCTAAGTGCTTATAAAATTGCCTGTGACATTCCCTCTGGTATGCGCATAAATGGAGAGTGTGACAGAGATACTTTTGTAGCCGACACAACACTTACTATGGGTGCACTCAAAAAGTCACTCTTTAATGACCAAGCAAAGGGTTTTGTTGGTGAAGTTAAAGTTCTAGACTTAGGAGTAAGTAGAGAGGTTTATGAGAGCGAGTCAAACTGGAACCTTTTAGAGTTTAAAGATATGAAACTTCCAACAAGAGAGATTCAAAATACACATAAAGGAAATTTTGGACATCTCTGTGTAACTGCAGGGGAGAAGATGGGAGCAAGCATCATTAGCTCACTCTCTGCACTTAACTTTGGAAGTGGTTTAGTAACACTCCTCTCAGAGGATAAAGACCCTTCATGTAAAATTCCCTATGAGATAATGCTATCACCAAAAATCCCAAAAAATGCAACAGCCTTAGCATTTGGGATGGGTCTTGGCATAAGTTTTGAACTTGAGCGCCTCAAAGAGCATTTAGATAATACTCTTCCCCTTATAGTAGATGCAGATCTTTTTTCTATGCCTATCATAACGGAGATACTCAAGCGGGACTCTCTTGTTATCACACCCCATCCAAAAGAGTTTGTTTCACTCTTAAAACTTACAGGATTGGCAGAGATCACGGTTGATGAACTTCAAAATAGACGGTTTTTCTACTCTGAACTATTTTGTGAAAAATACCCCCATGTAGTTCTCCTTTTAAAAGGTGCTAATGTCATCATCGCACATGAGAGAAACTACTTTATAAACACAGAGGGAACAGCTGCTTTAGCAAAAGGAGGTAGTGGTGATGTTTTAAGTGGACTCATAGGATCTCTTTTAGCACAAGGGTATGAACCACTCAGTGCAGCGATAACCGCCTCTTTAACACATACTAAACTGGCACAAAACTACACTGACTCTGATTTTTCTCTTACACCAAAGGATTTGATTCAAGGAATAGGTAAGCTCTAAGATACCTTATGTTATAAATCAATAATTAATATAATAATAGGAAGATTCTAATGGATAACATTCTAAAAATCGGAAAATATGAACTAGGCTCACGTTTAATCGTTGGTAGTGGAAAGTATGACTCATTTGAGACTACAAAAGAGGCAACTTTAGCTTCAGGAAGTGAGCTTATCACTGTTGCTGTTCGCCGTTTAAACATCACTGACCCAGACAAAGAGAATCTCCGTGATACTTTTGCAGGAACTAATGTAAAGTTTTTACCAAACAGTGCCGGATGTGTTACAGCTGAAGAGGCGATAACTACATTTCGTTTAACTCGTGAGGCGACTGGTATTGACCTAATAAAACTAGAGGTTATTGGTGATACAACAAAGACACTATATCCCGATGTTTTAGAGACTATCAAAGCATGTAAAGTACTTGCTGATGATGGTTTTACTATCATGGCATATACTTCTGATGATCCCATTATGGCAAAACGTTTAGAGGATGCTGGTGCACATGCAATCATGCCTCTAGCTGCTCCTATCGGTTCTGGTCTTGGAATTCAAAATCCTTATAACATCGTTTTCGTTCGTGAAGCTGTAAATCTTCCTATCATTGTTGATGCAGGAATCGGTTGTGCTTCGGATGCTGCTTATGCGATGGAACTTGGTGCTGATGGCGTTTTAACAAACACTGCAATCGCACAGGCTCAGAACCCTATGATTATGGCTCAAGCTATGAAACATGCAGTTCAAGCAGGTCGTATGTCTTACCTTGCTGGACGTATTCCAAAGAAACCTTATGCAACAGCTTCTAGCCCAGTAAATGGAATGATTCAGTTCTAAAAATTTTACTTCTATTATACTCTTCTGGAGTATAATACTCATATGAATAACTCACAACTCACACAGATCAAAGAAAAAATAACTACACCAACAGCACCTAACTGTTCTTTAGGTCAACACAAAGATTTAAGGCTATAGAACGATGGAGTATGAGTTTGAAGAGGATAGTGAACCCACTTGGCTTACGAAACAGAGAGAAGATGCTCTTCTAACAGAAAAAGCTTATGCCAAAAATGAGAAAGTAGTTTATAAAACTGGTGATCAAGTTGGAAATTTTTTATATGTTCGAGATAATAAAGCAAAAAATAGAGCTACTTTTGAGTGTCAAGAGTGTGGAAGAAAGTTCACTTACAACATCTACTCTATAAAGAGTAAAAAACGGTGTAAGTGGCACAAGTTCCACGATAAAAAGTTCAAGTAACTCTACTAAACTATAAGAGTCCTAAAAGAGCTACTAAGAGTACTGGAGGGGTTATAACTAAGCCTACTTTCATATACTCACCCCATCCGATTTTCACACCCTTTTGTGCTAAAACATGCAGCCAAAGAAGTGTCGCTAAAGAGCCTATAGGTGTCATCTTTGGTCCGAGATTTGAACCTAAAATATTTGCATATACTAAAGCTTCATTCCCTACATATCCCACTTTATCTATAGCTATATCCATAATCATGATAGTTGGCATATTGTTCATAACCGAACTCACAAACGCCGAGAGAAAACCTGTTCCTATGATGGCAACAGTTGTCCCTTGTGTTTGAAGTTGCTCTATCCATGAGGCGATGATATCTGTCAATCCTGCATTCTTAAGACCATAGACCACAACATATAGCCCTATACTAAACCATACTACCTGCCAAGGAGCATTTTTTATAGTCTCTGCTGGTTTTACAGCTTTATAAAAAGTAGCTATAGCTAAAAATATCAAAGCACCACCTAAAGCAAAAACAGAGATTGGCAGTCCATATATATCCCCTATAAAATAACCCATCATTAAAAGTGCTAAAAAGAACCAAGAGAGTTTAAACATGATTTGACTTTTTATGACACTTGAAGCCTTAGGGAGTGCATTTACATCTACAGTAAGTGGTATATCTTTTCTAAAGTAGATAAAAAGAACTACTATTGAAGCGATGATGGAGAGAAGGTTTGGCAGGAACATATTTTGTAAATACTCTAAAAAACCTATCTGAAAGTAACCCGCTGTTACGATGTTTGTAAGGTTTGAGATAACAAAAGGGTTTGAAGCACTATCTCCTATAAAACCACCTGCCATTAAAAAGGCGAAGATGGCAAGAGGTTTCATCTTCAGGTACTTCATCTTTGCTAAAAGGATAGGAGTAAGTATAAGTGCTGCCCCATCATTTGCAAAAAATGCTGCTACGACTGCACCAAGAAGTAGTATAAGCACAAAAAGTTTATTCCCACTTCCTCCACTTAGTTTTGCCATTCTGATGGCTGCCCACTCAAAAAATCCTATCTCATCAAGAACCATTGAGAGTATAATAATACCGATAAAAGAGAGAGTAGCATCCCAAACTATACTTGTAACAGTGATAACATCATCAAAGCTAACTACTCCTATCACTAGTGCTACAATAGCACCTACTACAGCAGAAGTACCAATTTGGAGACCACGAGGTTGCCAGATGATAAAAAGAAGTGTTACTACAAAAAGACTCATGGCTACAATCATAAAAATTCCTTGCTCTATATAAAGTGCAATAATAACCAAATAAAATTCATAAATCAATATATCTTGATATAGTTATATTTTTCTGCTACAATTTCTCTATGGAAATATTTTTAAAAACAGTCTCAGCACTCAATGATGAAACACGACTTCTTATCCTCCGTTTTATAGATGAAAATGGAGAGTGTTGTGTGTGTGATCTGCAAAATTCACTCGATATGATTCAGTCGCGTTTATCACGCCATCTAAAGATTTTAAAAGATGCTGGATTTTTACGAGTTGAGAGAAAAGGAACTTGGGCTTACTACTCTGTGCGAACACCACTCGATAGGTTTCGACTTGAAGCCTTAGAAGAAGTTCGCTGTTTAGATATAAAAGTCCCAAAATTACAGAGTACACAAACAGTATCTGGATGTACTCTTTAAATAGTTTATTTTTTTAAGTGTGTGAGGCTTTCACCCCACAAACTTATGCTTTTTCAATCTTTTTTGTATCATCTCCATCAAATATATAAGCAAACATAGGCACATAGATAAGTGTTAAAAGTGTACCGATTAACAGTCCACCAATTGCAACATCTGCTAAAGGACTTAAACGCTCTAATCCAACTGCTTGTTCAAGTGCAATTGGAATCATACCTGCAATAGTACCAAACGCTGTCATCATAACTGGTCTAAAACGCACTGTTACTGCTTCTTGTGCA
>JAMORO010000030.1 GCA_027063505.1 Sulfurimonas sp. | reverse complement strand
AGACCTTGATAAAAGGAATTATATATTGGTATATTTATCAAAAAAGATCTTGGCTCTATATAAAGGTGTGATATAGTATTTTTTTTAGTTTAAAAACAATGTTAAGCTGTGCTTAAGTGATATAAAGATAATATTTTGTTGAAAATTATTAATTAGGGAAACAAAAAATGAAAAAAATTCTTTTATCACTAAGTGCATTAGCACTTTTGAGTACAGCTGCAAATGCTGATTTACTCGTAGGGGTTGAGTATAATGTTATGAGTTCTATGACTGAAGAGGATGAAAATACAGCTGGTGCAACAGCAGAAGCTGATTTCTCATATCAACCGTTTATGTTAAAAGTTGGTTTTGGTGAGGCTGGTAAAAGTTACACATCGATTTACTATCAATCAACTGAATTAGAATATGATGATTTTGGTTCATCAACAGAGCCTTTTACAGAGATAGGTGTTGATTTCGTTCGTCAGTTTGATATTGGTGTAAAAAGTGTAAATCCACTTTTAGAATTTGGTGTTGGTTATGGATGGATGGATGGCAACTATGCTAATGCTGATTCAAGAGCTGCTGTATCGTTTAAAGTAGGTGGTGGGCTTAGTTACTATGTAGTTCCACAAGTTGAACTTGTAGCCGGAGTTAACTATCAGTACAGAATGTGGCAAGATATTGATACTAGCTATACTACAATTAGCACATCAGATAGTGGTGTAAATGTATTTGTTGGTGTAAATGTTTGGCCATTTACAACAGGATCAACAACTCCTGATGCAGGTAGTTATGAAGAAGTAAGTAATGATACTAAAGATAGTGGTGCATACTAACTTTTAACTATGATTTTTTACAGTAAGTGGTACAGTGTTACCACTTGCTTGTAGAGAGAGTGCTTGGGGATACTTTTTATAGTGTCTTCTCATTACCTCTACTAAATACTCTTTCGTCTCTTTATCAATTACTCCATCCTTATTTATACTCTCTGCTAAAGTAAGTACTAACTTCTCTTGTGGTGTTTTAACTACTGTAGCCCATGATTTTAATAACTCTCTATCTATATGTGTTGGGAGTGAACCCATAATACCTATGTCATTTTGGTTATGGATAAGAAGACCTGATGTTGTCCCACGATCAAGAGTAAGTACTTGAAAGAGATAGAGAGTGTGATAATCTAACTGATTTTTTAATGCTGTAGTATCAATTTCAGTTCGTGTTTTGAGGGCATCACTTATAATCGATATGTAAGAGTCTATAACTCCCTCTCCAAAAAGAAGTGCAAATTCAGAATCTTTCTTTTTATCTACTGTCTTATAGTTTTCAAGATAGAAGTGAGAAACACCACGATGGCGTTTTAATGCAGGAATGTAAAAATATTTATCTCCTTGATCTGATGCTTCTTCATAGAGTTCTTCACTTAAATTTGCTAGTGCCACATCAAATACATTTTGATCGTGCTCATTGTAGTTGCTAGGATTCAGGTCAGCCATTAAACGCCAGTAGGAAGAGCCATCTCTCATCTGGGTAAGACTTATATGCATATGCATTGAGGGAACAAGAGGATTTTTTGGATGAATTATAGTTGATATTGCTGTGGCAGATTGAAGGTTTTTTTCAGGAAGTTCATCATAATGAACCTGTGAGACATTAACACTTGCTGTATTAAAGAGCAGTTTATCTCTCGCTTCATAACGACTCCCTCCACCGTGAAGCCCTTCATCCCTTAGCCAAGAAACCTCTTCAAAGAGTTTTGCATCACCAAACTCACTTGATACATCATTTAGTTTTGATACAAATCTGTTCTGTAGACTTCTTACTAAAGTATAAGCATCTTTTGCCTCTTGTGAACTTGCCATTATCATCTGTATCTCTTAATCCCTTGTAAGTAATTTTAGGATAATATCACACTATGAATAACACTGAGTATAAAGAAGCAATAGAAAAACTAAATTTATGGTCGAAGCATTATTATGTTTTAGATGACCCCATTACAACTGATGAAGTATATGATAGACTCTATCATGAAGTTGTTGATTATGAAGAGAAAAATCCATCAGAAGTTTTAGAAAACTCTCCAACACAGAGAGTTGGTGATCTGATAAGTGATGGGTTTAAAAAAGAGCCACATCTCTCTCGAATGTGGTCGCTTGAAGATGTCTTTGATAGGGAAGGCTTAGAAAAATGGCTTATAAAAACATATAAACTTGACAGGAACATTACATTTTACTGTGAGCCAAAATATGATGGTGCTTCGTTAAATCTTATCTATGAAAATGGTGTTTTAGTTAAAGGGATAACTCGTGGAGATGGGACTGTTGGGGAACTTATTACTCAAAATGTAAAAACTATTAACTCTATTCCCCTTACTATAGAGTACAAAGAGATTATAGAAATTAGAGGTGAGGTTGTTATCTTTAAGGATGAGTTTGAGAAGATAAATGAACAGCGTTTAGCTAATGGTGAAGCACTTTTTGCAAACCCTAGAAATGCAGCAGCAGGAAGTTTACGCCAACTAGACTCTAGCATAACAGCCTCTAGAAACTTAGTCTTTTTACCTTATGGTGTAGGAGAAGATGAACTGCCTCATAAGCTGATGCACAAAAAAATGGAGTTTATTTATGGTCTAGGTTTTAGAAGACCTCCTGAGCGAGCTGTTTGTAAAGATATAGAGGAGATAGAGTCTATCTACAAGCAGATGGTTCATGATAGAGATAGTTATTCTATGATGCTCGATGGAATGGTTATAAAAGTAGATGAAATAAGTTCTCAAATAGATATGGGTTATACAGTAAAAGTACCACGTTTTGCTGTAGCATATAAGTTTCCTGCCGTTGAGAAGATAACTACAGTTAAAGAGATAGTTCTTCAAGTAGGTCGTACAGGAGCTATTACTCCTGTAGCCATAGTAGAACCAACTGATATAGATGGTGTAGTAGTTGAGCGTGCAACTCTACATAACTTTGATGAGATAGAGCGTAAAGATATTCGTCTGGGTGACAAGGTGATTATACTGCGAAGTGGCGATGTAATCCCTAAAATTATAAAAGTGTTAACACGTGAGCGAGATGGAAGTGAGAAGAAATTCCCAAAACCGACACACTGCCCTATCTGTTCTAGTGAACTTCTCCAAGAAGAAGTTCTTTTAAAGTGTCAAAACTTAGAGTGTGATGCTCGTGTTGTAAACTCCATAATGTACTTTGCTTCAAAACCATGTCTTAATATAGATGGGCTTGGGGTGAAGATAGTTGAAGCCCTTTTTGTCAGTGGACTTGTTAAGAGTGTTGTTGATCTGTTTGACTTAACTCTTGAAAAACTTTTAGAACTGGAAGGTTTTAAAGAGAAAAAATCTCAGAATTTATTAAACTCTCTAGAAAATGCCAAGGGAAGTGACTACTGGCGTTTTATAAACTCACTAGGGATAGAACATATTGGTGAGGTAGCTTCTAAAACCTTAGCAGAGAGTTTTGGATTTGAGTTTGTAAATGCTACTAAAGAGCAGATAATAGAGTGTGATGGCATAGGTGAGGAGATGGCGGAGTCTGTACTAGAGTTCGTAAGAGTAAACCGTGAGACGATAGAAAGACTTCAAAGTATCCTACAGCCAAAAGAGCCTATTAAAAGAGAGGAAGCTGCGGAGAATCCATTTAAAGCTAAAACGGTTGTCCTTACGGGAACAATGAGTGAATCCCGTGGTGCTATCAAAGAGATGTTAGAAGCTCTCGGTGCAAAAGTGAGTGGTAGTGTCAGTAAAAAAACTGATTTTTTAATTTATGGTGAAGATGCTGGTAGTAAGTATGATAAGGCTGTGAAGCTTGGTGTGCAAACACTTAGTGAGAGTGAAATGCGAGAGTTAGTTTAAAATGTTGCGTTTAGATAACTATCTAGTAGAAAAAGAGTTTGTTTCGAGTCGTAATAAAGCACAGTCTCTTATAAAAGATGGACTAGTTTTTGTAAATGGCAAAGTTATAAAAAAGAGTTCTTTAAAGATAGAAGAGCATGATGTGGTTACTCTTGCAGAGCATAAGTCCTATGTCTCTCGAGCTGCATTTAAATTATTGGAGTTTTTAGAAGAGATAGACTTAGATGTAAAAGATAGAATTGCCTTAGATATAGGCTCCTCGACTGGTGGATTTACTCAAGTACTTTTAGAGAAGGGTGTTTCTGAGGTAAGTTGTGTAGATGTTGGAACAGATCAACTTCATAAATCTTTAAGAGAAGATAATCGAGTTTTTGTATATGAGTCTACAGATATTCGTAAGTTTAAGAGTGAAAAACAGTTTGATTTAGTAGTGAGTGATGTGGCATTTATCTCTCTTTTACATATTCTTGATGATGTAGATAGATTAGCTTCAAAAGATATTATCTTACTTTTTAAACCACAGTTTGAAGTGGGTAGAAATGTGAAACGTGATAAAAATGGTGTAGTACTAGATAAGAAAGCTATTGCCAATGCTATGGAGGTATTTGAAGATGCCGCTTTACTTAAAGGATGGTCTTTAAAAAAGAAGAGCCCGTCAACACTGACAGGAAAAGAGGGAAACTTAGAATATTGCTACTATTTTACTACTTCTCGAGTATAAAAATACAGATTTAACAGATTTAGAGGTACTCTTACTTAGATTTATACTATATAATTTGTAAAATATTATAAGTTTGGATAAGATGCTCAAAAATTTACTCTCCTTTAACTATCAAATAAAAAATTTACAATTTATCATCAATGGACGATACTTTTCTGGTGTATCAGCTAATGGCTTGGCTCCTGGTGTGATACTCTATCTCTCATACCCTTATATAGATACTTGGATACTCTTAGTTAGTATATTAGTGCATATTGCTTTTTTATTGACTCGTTTGTATCTTAGCAGCAAATTACAGCACTTTATGAATTTGATGCTATATGATAAAATAGAACTTTATTTTAATTTACTCTTAGTTATAGTTTTTAGCACTGGATTATTGAACCCTTTTCTTATATGGTTAGCCCTTATAGGTGGAATTCCTCCTCTGAATTTTGTGATGCTCTCTATAGTTATTGTTACACTTAGTGCTGGGTCTATTGCAACAACGGTCAGTATCTTTAAAGTATATGTAATATTTATCTTACTTAGTATGATTCCTCTTATCAGTATGGTGCTCTCCTATGGGGGAGAAATTTTTTACATTTATGGAGCTATTTTAACTCTTTTTACTCTTGTTATTCTCAAAGCAGGGCATAGACAACATTTAACACTTGAAGAGATTTCCTCTTTTAAAGAGACTTTTGAATCAATCTATCAAAAGTCTCATGACACCATAGTTCTTATGAAAAATAATCGGATTTATGATTGTAATCCTGCTACACTTGAAATGTTTCAGTATGAAAGCAAAGCGGATCTTATAAATGCACATCTATTAGAGTATATGCCTATGTATCAAAAGGATGGTAGTCTATCTTTTAAGAAACTTTTACAAAGATTAAAAGAGACAGATAAAGATGGGTATAGCTCTTTTGAGTGGCTTTTTAAAAGCAAAGATGGCTCTCCTTTGTGGTGTGAAATAGTGCTTACAAAAATTATAATTGATGGGGAGACTATTCTTCATGGTGTTTATAGAAATATCAATGAGAGAAAAGAGCTACAGAAAAAACAAGAGATGTTTCAAGTTATACTTAAGCAGCAAGTAGCCAAAGAGGTCTCAAAAAATAGGGAGAAAGATAAAGCTCTTATGCAACAGAGTAGGTTAGCTCAAATGGGGGAGATGATAAGTATGATTGCACATCAGTGGCGCCAACCTCTCTCCGCCATCTCTGCTGCTAGTGGTGCTATCTCCTTTAAGGCAAAAAGAGAGAGATTGAGTGATGATTTAGCGATAGAACTCTCTGAAAAGATATCTCAATATGTACAACACTTAAGTACAACAATCGAAGATTTCAGAAATTTTTTTAAAGAGAAAAAGATAAAAGAGAGAGCTTCTTTAGTCCAACTTGTTAAAGAGAGTTTAAATATAGTAACCCACTCATTAGAGAGTAAGCAGATTACTCTCATAACAGTGTTTAGTAATGAAGTGGAGATCGAGACATATACAAATGAAGTCAAACAGGTACTACTTAATATTATAAAAAATGCAGAAGATGTTCTTATTACGAGAAATATAGATAATCCAACTATTAAGGTTAGAGTTGATGCTAGAGATGTAAGTATCTCTGATAATGGTGGTGGGATAGATAGCTCTATTTTAGAAAAAATATTTGAACCATACTTCTCTACAAAAACTGAAAAAGATGGAACTGGGTTAGGCCTATATATGTCAAAAACAATTATAGAGCAGCATTGTCACGGAAAATTAACAGTAAAAAATATAGAATCAGGAGCACAATTTACTATTGAACTATAGAGTTATATATTCAAAAGGTAATACAAATGTGATAAATTTCTAAAAACAATTAGTTTTAATTTATTATTTTAATTTAAGATGATAAAATGAAGTACATTTAGATATAGGAATATTTTTGGCAGAACTAACGCAAGAGATTAAAGATAAAAAAGCACACGATCAGGAACTTTTTCATAAGTTTACAGCAGAACTACGAGAAACAGGTCTTTTAGATAAAACACCTATCCGTGGTGGATTTGAAATACTTTTAGAGGTGAGTGGATATGCACTTTTTTTCTACTTTCTTGCAGATGTAAGTCCTATAGTTGCAGGACTGTTTTGGGTACTGTTAACAGTACGCTCGACTTATATAGTACATGATTTGTTGCATAAACAGTACTTTTCTCGAAAAACTGGTAATAGACTTGCCCTTATCTTTGGAAACTTTACATTAGGACTCTCTGGAAAGTGGTGGGATAGAGAGCATAATGTTATGCACCATACTTACTGTAACTCAGCGGAGAAAGATGGAGATGTTCAGGGGTTTGGTGGTGCTATTATAGGAAAGCATGACTCTATAAAGTTTTTACATCGTCATCAACATATAGCATTTTTTCTTCTGCTCCCTGTGATTTATTTTAGTTTTATGATGCAGACATATCAGTTTGTTTTTGAGAGAAAAGATTGGAAAGAACTTCTTTTCTTACTTTTACACTTTATACTTCCTGCTTCTGTTTTTTATCTTCTACCTTTAGGGGATGCTTGGACTGTTATTGCTATTCACTACCTTGGATATGGTTTTGCACTTGCAATGGTAACTATTACGAACCATATC
>JAMORO010000029.1 GCA_027063505.1 Sulfurimonas sp. | reverse complement strand
CATACTTATCAGTCTCAATAGCAGCAGCCCATGAGTCAAAGATTTGAACTACATCGATTCCTGCTTGAATCTGTTTCTCCATATAAAGTTTTACAACTTCAGTCACTTTTACTAAGATATTATGTAAAAGTTCAGGGTTTGAGTACATCATCTTTTTACAGATGTTATAAGTCTTAGTTCCTTGACCCTCTATCATATAAGTAGCAAGAGTCCATGGCGCACCTGTAAAACCTATAAGTGCTTTATTATCACCACGGGCATCAAGTTGCTCTCGAAGTAGTTCGATAGTTTCAAAAACATAAGTAAGTTTACTTGCAGCCTCATCTCCACCAATGAGTCTGTCTAAATCCTCTTGATTTTTTAAAGGATCAGAAAAGCGAGGCCCTTCTCCTTTTACAAATGATAAGTCCATTCCCATCTCATCAGGAATAACAAGGATATCACTAAACAGAATTGCAGCATCAACACCAACAATATCTAGAGGTTGTAGTGTTACTTCAGCTGCTTTTTTAGGATCATGGCAAAGGTTTAAGAAGTTACCAGCCTCTGCTCGAACTGCCATATACTCTGGAAGGTAACGACCAGCTTGTCTCATCATCCATACTGGAGTGTATGGTGTCTCTTTTCCTAAACATGCATCTACAAATATTTTACTCATATCATACTCTTTAAATAATTTCTCATTTAACCTTGACTTGAAAAAAGCCAAGCTTTAGTCACCATAGTGGCGCCAGCGAAGTAAATGGGGCTTCGCTCCTTTTTAAGGAATACTTAGTGTTTACCGACTTTACCTAAAAAGTATAAACCTACGGCTACAGCAGTAATAGAAAGTGCAAAATAGAGCATATCTAAAGCACCGTGATACTCAGTATGACCTACTTTTTGAAAAAATCCAACAACAAGAACCATAACGATTACTTTACTTATTTTATCTTTAAGTTGATCCAGTGAGTGAATAGCAAGAATTCTATTCTCTTTTCCTTCCATATCTTTTGCAGCATCTATCTCAGAGATAAAAAGCTCATAAAGCCCAAAAGAGAAAAGAAGCATAACTACACCTATAAGGTATAAATCTACTGCTCCAATAATACCACCTACTACATCTTCGTGAAAAGTAGCAGGGTGTGCATGATGCATATAAGTGTTGATAACAAAGGCTGCTGTATTATAAACATCAACAGAAGCAACTATAAAGAGTACAACTGCTCCTACTATTCCAAAAATAACCGCCATTATAATCATAAAACGTGAAGACCATAGAGTTCCTTCGAATATTCTTTCTAACATCTTTTATTCTCCTTGAAACTCTACCCATTTCTGAGCGATTCTTACAGCATTCGTAGCTGCTCCAACTCTAAGGTTGTCTGCAACTATGAAAAGATGAAGCATGTTTTTAGCATATAAGTCACCTCTAATTCGTCCTACAAAAGTCTCATTTTTATCGACACAAGTTGAAGGCATAGGGTAGAGTGCCTCATCTGGATTATCTAAGATAACAAGATTTGGTGCTTTAGCTAAAACTTCTCTCGCCTCATCTGCGTTTACTTCACTATCAAAAGTAAGAGTAAGTGCTTCAGCATGACCACGAAGAGTTGGTACACGCACACAAGTTGCACTTAAAGCTACATCTTTATTAAGGATTTTAACAGTCTCATTGACCATCTTCATCTCCTCTTTTGTGTAACCATTTTCAGTGAAAACATCTATTTGAGGAATAACATTCAGAGCTATTTGTTGGTTAAAAGCTTTATGTTCTGCATCACTGAGTGTAAATGCAAAAAATGCTTGCATCTGGTTGACTAACTCTTCCATTGCAGTTTTACCAGCACCACTTGTAGCTTGGTATGTTGAAACATCAACACGTAGAAGGTCATAAGCTTCATCAAGAGGCTTCAGTGCTTGAACCATCTGAATAGTAGAACAGTTAGGATTTGCGATGATACCAGTCTGTTTCCACTTTTTAATATCATTAGGATTTACTTCAGGAACTACAAGAGGAGTGTTTTCATCCATTCTAAAGTGAGAAGTGTTGTCTATAACAACGGCTCCTGCTTTAACTGCACTTGGTGCAAACTCTGCACTTACACTTCCACCAGCACTAAAAAGAGCAATATCTACATTGTATGCAGCAAATACATCATGTGTAAGTTCAATGATAGGAAGAGTCTCACCATTGTACTCTACACTTTTACCAACACTTCTAGCACTCGCTAGTGGAATCAATTTATCAAGAGGAAAGTCAATTTCTCCAAGAACAGTAAGAATTTCTTCTCCAACGGCACCATTAGCACCAACTACCGCAACATTATATTTTTTTTCGCTCATCATTTTTCCTATGTATAATTTTATTGTTTATTTTATCTTCTAGCATCCAAAAAGAGGTCATCTTTTTGAATCTCTTGAGTTTCACTGAGTATTACGGCTCTTTCAACCACAGAGATTAGTTCTCTAATATTTCCAGGCCAGTTGTAATCAAGCAGTTCTGATTTTGCCTCTGTTGAGAATATCTTTAACTCAAAGCCATACTTCTCACAGTTACTTTTACAAGTAGCTTCAGCAATCTCTAAAATCTCATCTTTTCTCTCTTTTAATGGAGGGATAAGAAGGGGAATAGTGTTGAGTCTATAGTATAAATCTTCTCTAAACTCACCATTTTCTATTTTTTCATTAAGATTTGCATTTGTAGCACTCACTACTCTAATATCTATCTTTATACTTTTAGATGAACCTAAACGCCGTACCTCTTTCTCTTGAAGTGCACGAAGAAGTTTGGCTTGAACACCATAAGGCATCTCCCCTATTTCATCTAAAAAAAGTGTACCACCATTTGCTAGTTCAAATTGACCAGCTTTTGCTTCACTCGCATCGGTAAAGGCACCTTTCTCAAACCCAAAGAGTTCACTCTCAATGAGATTATCAGGGATAGCTGCCATATTGAGAGCTATAAAGGGTTTTTTAGCTCGGGGTGAGTTTTGATGAATGTAAGAAGCAAAAACCTCTTTTCCAACACCACTTTGACCTAAAAGTAAGATACTTGCATCTGTTCTAGATGCTTTGTCTGCAATACGAAGTACTTTTTCAAGTGCTTCAGATCTTCCTAAAAAACCAGAAGAAGTTTTCTTTTTCGTTTTAGGAACAGACTTTTGTACTTTAAGTATTTTATCTTCGCGTTTTATTGCACCTATAAGGTCATCAACATCAAAGGGTTTGAGCAAAAAATCTTTGACACCTAGATGGATAGACTCTATAGCCCGTGTTAAAGTAGCATTCCCAGTCATAATGATGACTTCATAGCGGCCATTTAACTCTTTTACAAACTCTATCCCATCCATTTTAGGCATATTAATATCTGTTATGACAAGCTCAAAACTATCATCAAGCTTTTTTAAAGCATCGACAGGGTTTTTAAAAGTAATGACTTCGAACTCTTCGAAATCGCTCATAGCAATTTCGAGAGATTTACGCATATTTATATCATCTTCTACTATCGCAATTTTCACTTTATGAAATCCTATTAAAAACCTATTTTAAAGCTGAAATTTTAACAGAATTATCATTAAAATCGACTTTGAAACAGCTTGTCTTGAGTGTTAGTATAGTTGTTTCACTATATTGGTAGTTAGATGTCTTGCTATTATGGACTACATTTAGACCAAGTTTATGTAGATACTCTATGAACTCTTGATTGTTTTGATTGATAATCTCTTTAAGATTTTTATCATCTCTTGTCTCTAAAATGAGGTACTTATGAGGATAACCAGAACATTTTTGCATTGCTTTAGATATTTGGAGAGTTTCATTGTAGAGAATAGTATCTTTGACAAGGTATCTGTAGGATATAAGATACTCATCCGCTTGTAAAGCGAATGAATAGAGAAGAAGGAGTGTTACTTGAACTGTGCGTGAGAAATAACTATTTCCATTTCTACTTCGCATAGACCCTCTTTAAAAGTAGTTTCAACTACATTTGCATTTCTTACCATAGCACTTACTGATGTTCTAACAGTTGAACGTTTTACCATCATGTTTTTGATGAGATCTTGACCATCAATACGAACACCTTTTACTTTTTCAGCGATAAGTCTATAAGCATCAGCTACTGCAGCACGTTTGGCTAGTGCATATGCTTGTGCTGGTGAAGCTGTATTCATAGGTGCTACACCTTGACCTACAACACTGATAAGCATAGTATTATTTTTTTTTAGAACAGGTTCACTCTTATCTGTTACATTTTGAACATCGTTACATTGACAAGTTTTATCTGAAGAGACACCTTTTTTTTGCATCTCATTTACAGCTATTTCATTATTAGTACCAATAGTATTTGAAGCAGACTGTTCTGCTGATAAAGATAGAGCACTAAGAAGTGCTACTAATACTAACGAGTATTTCATTGAATATCCTTAGGTATAGAGTAATCTACTCTGTTTTATTATTAGTTGATTAAGCAACTACTATTCCAATATTAGTGTATCAGAATCCTCTTCCATCTCATCTTCATCTTTTTCTTCTTTAGGGCAGCGAGAAATTGAAGCTACATCATCACCTTTAACGATATAAACACCAGAAGTATTACGGCTTGATTTTGAGATAGTTTGCATGTCTACACGGATCATTTTTCCACTTTTTGTAAGTGCCATCATGTCCATCTCTTCGTCAACCATAAGACAACCAACGATATTTTTACCAGTTTTTGTTGTCATTTTCATAGCTATAACACCAGAACCGCCACGGTTAGTAAGTCTATACTCACCAGCATCAGTACGTTTACCAATACCCTTTTCAGCAATCATGAGAATCTCTTGCTCATCCGTTGCAATGATGTTAGCATCTACAACCACATCACCCTCATGTTTGAACTTAATACCTCTAACACCACGAGTTGAGCGACCCTGCTCACGAGTTTTTTCTATCTCAAACTTAATACACTGTGCAAATTTAGTTACAATAAATAGATATCTAATATCTTGGTTAGCAATTTTAGCAGTGATAAGAGCATCATCATCATCTAGAACAATCGCACGAACACCATTACTCCTAATGTTTGAGAATTCACTTAGGTTTGTACGTTTTACAACACCTTTTTGTGTAAAGAAAACGAGTCCTTTATCTTCACTAAAGTCTGTAGTAGGGATGATAGCTCGGATTTTTTCGTCTGCTACAAGGTTGATAAGGTTTACAACAGCCTTACCTTTTGCAGTACGACTTCCTTCTGGAATTCTATACACTTTTAACCAGTGAAGTTGACCACGGTCAGTTACGAAGAGTAGAGTATCATGAGTATTACATGTAAAGAAGTTTTCTATAAAGTCATCTTCGTAAGTTGTAACAGCAGTTTTACCTTTTCCTCCGCGTTTTTGTTTCTCATAAGAAGCAAGAGGTACACGTTTGATGTAACCACGGTGAGTAATAGTAACTACCATTGGCTCATTAGGGATAAGATCTTCGATATCGATGTCATCATAGTCATCTTCTACATCAGTACGGCGACCTTCTGTGTATGTTGAAGCTACTTCATCAAACTCATCTTGAATGATACCTTTGAGAACATCTTCACTTTTAAGGATAGACTCTAGGTACTCGATAAGTTTCATAAGTTCTGTTAATTCACTCTGGATTTTATCTATCTCTAGACCAGTTAAACGGCCAAGTCTCATAGCAACAATGCTAGCTGCTTGGATAGGACTAAAGTTAAATTCAGAGACTAAGTTCTCTTTCGCTTCTTCTTCGTTACTTGAAGCACGGATAACACGAATAACTTCATCAATGATATCTATAGCTTTTACAAGACCTTCTAAGATATGTGCACGAGCTTTTGCTTTTTCAAGATCAAAAATAGTACGACGAATAATAACAGTTTTACGGTGATTGATAAACTGCTTTAAAATCTCTATAATTCCAAAAATACGAGGCTCTTGATTTAGTATAGATAGCATGATAATACCGAAAGTTGTTTGCATGCTTGTTTGCTTGAAGAGGTTGTTAAGAACGATTTCACTCATCGCATCGCGTTTAAGCTCAATTACAACACGCATACCATCACGGTCTGACTCATCACGAATAAGTGAAACACCATCTATCATTTTGTCTTTTACAAGGTTTGCAATGTTTTCAATAAGACGAGATTTATTTACTTGGTAAGGAAGTTCATCGATTACAATAATCTCTTTTTTAGCACTCTGCTCGATGTGTGTCTTTGCACGAACTTTGATACGTCCACGACCAGACTCATATGCTTCTGTAATACCTTTCTTACCGAAGATAATACCACCTGTTGGAAAATCAGGAGCTTTTATATGTTCCATAATTTCAGGAAGAGTGATATTTGGGTTTGCTAAAAGAGCTTTGAGTCCATTCATAATCTCTGTAGGGTTATGTGGAGGAATATTTGTAGCCATACCAACAGCAATACCTGATGAACCATTTATAAGCAAGTTAGGAACACGTGTAGGCATTACATCTGGCTCTTTAGTAGTACCATCGTAGTTATCTATCATGTTTACAGTGTTTTTATCTAAGTCTTTGAGTAGTTCACCTGCATACTTAGTCATACGTGCTTCTGTATATCTCATCGCAGCAGCTGAGTCACCATCGACAGAACCGAAGTTTCCTTGTCCATCTACAAGCTCCATACGCATTGAGAAGTCTTGTGCCATACGAACGAGTGCATCATAAACAGCAGTATCCCCATGTGGGTGGTACTGACCAATTACATCACCAACGATACGTGCAGATTTTTTGAACTTTGCACCATGTGAGAGATTAAGTTTATCCATAGCATAAAGGATACGTCTATGAACAGGTTTAAGCCCGTCTCTTACATCAGGAAGAGCACGCCCAACTATAACACTCATTGAGTAGTCAAGATAAGAGTTCTGTAGAGTCTCTTCTATATTTATATGTTGTATATCATCGTTAGTTAGCAAGTCAGCCATTTAAAACACCCTGTATAATTTAAAATATTATTGGATATATAATACCCAATAAAGACTTAAGAAAATGTTTAATAATTGTAAAATTATGTATAACTTTTTTCTTGAGTATAGATGGTTAAAAATTAATCACTATTAGAATTATTAATATTAACTTCTGTGTCATACTTCGAGTTGAAATATTTAACAAAAGGATTCTTATGAAGAAATGGCTTATAGCTTTAATGCTAGCTTTACCATCTTTAGCATTAGCTGAAGATACACTTGATACGGGTGATACAGCATGGATGATGATATCTACTGCTCTTGTATTACTTATGACACCTGCCGGTCTTGCACTATTTTATGGTGGTATGACTCGTTCTAAAAATGTGCTTAATACTTATGCAATGGTATTGGGTGCTTTCGTTGTTGCATTTATCGCATGGATTGCT
>JAMORO010000028.1 GCA_027063505.1 Sulfurimonas sp. | reverse complement strand
CAATGTTTGGTTATGGATATACTGTTTCACTTCTTTTAGTCTTTATGGCTTCATTGATTGTGATCAGAAATGAGATGGATAGGTTGGATTATGAAACATTTATGTTGCAGTAGATTTTTTCTTGTTGTTCTCCTTTTAGGAACAACTCTTTTTGCTTCGTTAGATAGAAGTAGTGCTGTTATCTATTATGGAAAAGATATCTCTTATCCTATGGTTGGAATACATGACTATATAATTGTTAAACCAGAAAAAATTAATAGTTATAGACATGGTTTTAAAATATATAAAGAGAAGATATATGCATCAGTAGATTTGAGAGGATCTCTAGATAAAGTGTATAAAAATTTAGAAGAGATACATAGTAGAGGATTTGAAAATTTCTATCTTACACTTTATTCTGGTAGTAGAAGTAGTGTCTCACCCTCACGAGTTCTTAACTATGTATATAGCAAGTATCCAGAGGCAAAAATAGCTTTAAATGTAAAGTTAAAAGTAGAAAAAAATCTTTATGAAACTCTTAAAGTTGTTGTGATTCCTGCAAATACTACACTCTCAAAGCAGATAAAAATTTTGTTAGATAGTGCAAGAGTTGCAATTATTAAAGTTGTTGTAAAACCACCTCGTGATGTGGATGATTCTCAAGATATTATAAAAAAGATTGAAGCAGAGGGAATGATTCCTTATGTAACTAATATTTTTTATGATGTTTATGGCCTTTCATCAAAAGTAGCTGTTAAACGAGAAGTATTTACTTTAATAGATGAGAGTAAGGATGACAGAACTCTTCTTGGGGCACATCAAGTAGGTGCTCTTCCTCTGGAATATTTAGGATATATTCAAAAACTTTATGACATTAATAATGGTCTTCCTGATATAGATAGTATGCATCATTATGCAGGTGTAGTTATTTGGTTACGAGAAGATTATGAAGATCCTTCGGAATTAGTTGAATGGGTTCTTGAATTAAATCGTGAAGGTATCAAGGTAGCTTTTGTGAATAACTTTGGTTTTAGTAGTGATGCAATGCTCTTAAAGCCACTTAATATAGATGTTTATGATGGAAATGAAAACTTAACTAATAAGAAAAAAATAGTTTATAAAGATAAAATGATAGGTTTTGAAGTAGATCCTTCTTTGGGTGAAAGTAGTATCTATATGAAACCTCATAATGCAAAAAATCTTCTAACTTATGAAGATAAAAATGGACTTCAATCTACACCTGCAGCAATTACCACTTGGGGTGGTTATGCTGTAAGTGAAGCCTTTATGGTAGAACTGGGAAATGAAAATGTCTGGGTAATAAATCCTTTTTCTTTTTTTACAGAAGCACTTAGACTTAAGCCAATACTTGTTCCCGATCCTACAACACATAATGGGAAAAGGGTTTTTTTTACTCATATAGATGGGGATGGGATGGTGAATGCTGTTGAGTTTAATCCTGAATTCTATTCTGGTGAAATTATTTTAGAAGAGATTTTAAAAAAATATGATTTACCTCACTCTGTTTCACTTATTGGAGCAGAAGTTGAAAAAAGTGGACTTTATCCAAAACTTTCTGAACGTCTTTTAAATACTGCAAAAGAGATGTATGCATTAGAAAATGTTGAAGCTGCAACTCATACGTTCACACATCCATTTTTTTGGGGTGAGATTAAAAATGGCAATTTAGTTGAGGAATATAGACTTAAACCAAAAAACTATCATTTTACATATGCAAATGAATTGACTAATACACTCAAGTTTATGAATAAAGAGTTAGTAAAAAAATCTCATTCTAAAAAAGCAAAAACTGTTTTCTGGAGTGGAGATTGTGCTCCAAGAGCAGATACTTTAGAATATATTTACAAACATAATATTTTAAATATTAATGGAGGGGATACAACAATAAGTAATTTAAATCCATGGCTTACTCTTGTTGCCCCTCTTGGCCTAGAGCGTAAAGGTTACTATCAAATATATACAGGGGCACAAAATGAAAATGTATTTACAAATGATTGGCTTGGACCATTTTGGGGTTTTAAGCGAGTTGTACAAACCTTTAAATTAACTGAATCACCAAGAAGATTAAAGCCTATAGATGTATATTATCATATTTACACGGGATCAAAAAAAGCTTCACTGAATGCTTTAAAATATGTTCTTGATTGGAGTTTAACACAAGATATATTTCCTATGTTTACATCCGAATATATACCAAAGGCAATGGACTTTTTTAGTGCCTCCATGGCTCATGAAGGATCATATTGGTTACTTGAAGGAATGCAAGATTTAAAAACAGTCCGTATTGATAATATAAATGAAAGTATTGATTATAAATATAGTACTACTGTATATGGAGAGAAACAGCTAAAAGGTGTTTCTTATATAAGTTTGGGAAATTCTAAATGCCATCTAATAAAATTTAAACCAAGAGAGAAGGAAAGTAAAGATATTTACATTCATTCTACTAATGCAACAATTAGTGAATTTATTAAGGGATTAAATACGACAAGATATGTATTAAACTCCTATGTAGATGTTAAATTTAGTTTCCACTTACCAAGAGCATGTAGTTACACAACAAAACCAAAAGCTAAAATTATAAAGGTTAAAGAACAAAACATTGAACTCAATTTTAAAAACTCAAAACGGGGGGTAGTTGATGTCACATGTAGATAATAGTCATACTAAGTCTTATGTAATTACTTATAAAGAGTTAATTTTTACTTTTGTAGTTTTTAGTGCTATTCTTTTTGTTCTCTATCCTAAAGACCTTTTAAAAGAGCAGATACTTTCTGAGAAATCTAATTATGATTTGAGTATGTTATATCTTGAAAATCTTTTGCAACACTCTCCTGATGATGAATCATTAATGCTTATACTTGCTGAACAGTCACTTCGTTCAGGAAATAAGGACCTTTCCTTAAGACTCCTGAATCTCTTACTTGATAGTAAGGATGAAAAAATCCAACATAAGGCAACATTACTAAGTTATGACCTTCAGAAAATAGAATATTACTATCTGAAAAATGAAGGACATAGTAAAGAAAAACAGATAGAGAAGAAGAAAGTTTTAGTAAAGCTTTTCTCTTCTATCTTTAACTCGAAAATGTATGCACCGGATGATATTGAAAGATGGTATCAAGAGTCGTTCTTTGTAAATAATAGAAAAGCGAGACACTTTTTTTTAAATGCTAAAATCAAAAAAGATCCAACAAATATTGTACTCTTAGAAGAGGATTATTATCTTGAAAAAAGTTTGCATCATTGGATGGAAATATTAAAAACACTTCAGGCACTGCAAAAATATGATAAACATCGTGAAAGAAAATGGATTATTGCAGAATATTATATTCGTCTAAATTATAAAGAGTACGATATTGCAGAACAGTTACTTATTAAACATTTAGATTCTGGAACTTTTTATAAACAAAAATTAGCAGAGTTTTATCTTATGAGGAAAGAGTATATAAAAGCTTCAGAAATTTATGAGTCACTTTTAGAAGAGACAAATACATATACAGAGAAAAAAGAGTACTTTTATAAAATGGTACAATCTCTTCAAGCAGGAAATAAACTTGTAAAAACAGCAGAAAAAGTCAAAGAGTATGAATCTATTTATATTCATGATATAGAAGCAAGAAACTTTATGTTGAAAATATATATGGCTACAGGAAAACTTGATTATGCTTCATCACTTTCAAAAAAAATCTTAAGAGGTGGTCTATAATGATGAAGTTTTTTGTTCTTCTCCTTCTTTTTAGTACACTCGCTTTAGCAAAATCAAAAGAGAGTTGTTATACTATTCAGCTTGTAAGTAAATATAATTCTGAAAAAAATTTGGAACTTTTAGAAGCTCAGAGTTATCCTAGTAACTGTAGAGTTATGCAAATAGGAAAAGCAGTTACAGTGAGATGTGAATGTTTTGAAGAGTATACTCTTGTTAAAGAGACACTCCCTGAGTATAAAAAGAATTATGCTAATGCTACGATTGCTACGACATATAAGTCTCGTTTTGATAGTAAAGTAAAAAAAAGCAGTTCAAAAAGAATAAGTAAAGTATATACTGAAGCGGTAAATAAAAATGATGAAGAATTACGTTTACTTCTTCAGGTTTTTTTGTATCAAGGTGATCTTTCTAGTGCATATAAAGTTGCTTCTCGTGGCTACTCAAAGCATCCATCATCATACTACTGGAATCAAAAAATGTTTGAAGTATGTAAATGGACAAATCGTTCAGCACGATCAATGAAACATTTAAGAAAGATGTATGATATAAAACGAGATGAAAATATGGAGAAAGATCTTATTGAGTATGGTGAAGAAACATATCAGTATGAAGAGATTGAACCCCTTGTTGTTAATCGTGCTCGTGCAAACCCTAGTGAAAAGAATATTGATCTTATGATAAAGGTTTATCGAAAACTAGGATATCCGGAGAAGGTAGTTGCTGTTTTAGATGAGCAGTATAAACAAGATCCTACAAATAAAATATTACTTACTAAGGCACTTACTCTTAGTCTTGATATGGGAGATTTGGAACTTGCAAATAAATATGTTGTCCTTTTAGAAAAAGAGAAACCATACTCTAAAAAGGATGCAACACTTATAGCAAGATACTACTACATATCACATGATATTCGTCGTGGTTATAGGGCACTAAATCATACTAAAGAGAGTGTCAATGATGCGAAAGAAGATCATAAAAAATATTATGAGCTAAAGAGTGATTTAGGATGGTATCTTCAAGAAAATGAAGAAGCAGCTCTTGCTTCAAAATATTTAATCCAACATAATGAGAGTCGTTTAGTAGATTATGAACGTGTAGCATATGTGTATCAAAAAAGTGATCCAAAACTTGCAGCACATGCAACTAGAATGGCCTATAAAAAGTATCAACTCTCCTATCTATTTTATAGTTATGCCAATAGTGCTTTAAACTCAGAACAGTATGATTCACTTAATGAGATGGTTAAAAATATAGATGAAAATAGCTCACCCCTTGTTCAGGAGTCTCTCTATTGGATTATAAAATCAAAAATATATGCACACTATCATAAGTATAAAAAAGAGGAATATGCCTTATCAAAGGCTTATGCTTTAGAACCAAATAATATGCAAATTAAACTTGAGCTGCTTTGGTTTTATTCAGATCAAAATGATATACAAAATGTTAAAATGATTTTAAATGATATGGCGGAAAATCCAAAATTAAAATCAAATCTATACTTTCCTATGGCTTCAGCATATTATAATATAAATGAGATAGATCGTGCTTCATACTATGTACAAAAACTAATAGGCCTTAATGACCCTACCATACACTTAGTAGAATTTGAACTCTTAGAAGCATATATTTTTCAAGCACAGCAAAATGAGTATGGCTTTAAAACAAAGATGATTGCTATAGAGAAACGATTAAGATCTCAAGCAAAAGAGAATCCAAAACTTAAAAAATCAGATAAGTATCTCTCAGGGTATCTTCGTGTTGCAATGTATGTACTCAATCCTGATAAGTTCGAAAAAAAGTTGAAAAAAGCAAAACTATATCTAAATCAGAAAAACTATGATGAAATATCTTATTCATGGGCAATTAGAAATAGTGCAAGAGAGAAGAGTTTAAAGATTTATCATCGAATGGATAAGAAGGCATTGTGGTTAAGATTTAGCAATGCTCTCGTATTTCAAGAGCATACAAATATAGAAAATATTTTGGATATATATTTACATATAATTTCAGTAGATGATGCTTCAGTCTCTGCTTATTCAGATGGCCAAATTGCTCTTTCTCAATCTATGAGTTACAAAAGTATGTTAAATAATGAAAAAAGCCAGAGTTCCTATATTCAGCATTTGAGCTTAAGTCGTGAACGTTCAGATGAACTAGATGTAAAAACTGCTTATTACTTCCGTGAACCGCTTCTTCAAGAGTATGTTGAAGTAAATAATAAGACATATATTCAAGATGGTTATACTTTTTTAAGTCATCTTTTTTATACACACAACAAGAGTACAGATGAGGAAATTTTTACAAATGTAGAAAAGAATACAGTTAAGATTGGAGTGGGATTAAGACGACTTTATAATCGTGGAGAGCTTGAAGTAATGACTCAGTACCATGATGAGATGAAACAGTATATGGAGTTAAGGTTATCTGGAAAATATAGAGCAAGTACAGATCTTACTTTTAGTGCTAAGATTGGAAAAAATATGGATACACTAGAGAGTACACAGCTTCTTTTAGGTGGTAAAAAAGATGCTATAAGTGCAGATGTAGCTTGGAAAATTTTAAATTCTACAACTATAGATTTTCATACAGAGTATAATGAGTATGCTTCTCAAGATGATGTTGCCTTAGGAAGTGGTCGTTATAGCCGAGTTCTTGTTTCAAAACAGTTTAGAAGTGGCTACCCAGACTTAAGAGCAGGGGCTTTTTATGATCGAGGTCTATATAATGAAACATCCGGCTCACGAGGAGTGATAGATAAACTAACACCAACACAATATAATGTTCTTCCAATAGATTTTTATAATATTGGGATGAATATTTCGTATGGTATGGCAAACTCAAGCCTTTATACTCGTGTATGGCGACCATATATAGAGTTCTCACCCTATTATAACTCAGATTTAGATGATTATACTTATGGGTTTAATATGGGTATTGGTGGTAAGGTATTACATCAAGATCATCTCTCAATAGGAGCATCTTATACCGATTCTGTAAACGGCATAGGTGGAAAAATTTGGGAGATATATTTAAACTATCAGTTTATGTATTATCATCCCTAGTTTAGGAATATTATGAAACTACTACTAACACTACTTTTTATTACACTTATCCCTCTGTTTGCTTCGTTAGAGAAGAAGAGTGCTATGGTCTATTATGGTGAGAATATCTCTTATCCTATGGTAGGTATTCATGATTATATTATTGTACAACCAAGTCATATTAACACTGACTCATATGGTTTTAAAGTTTATAAAGAGAAACTCTATGCTTATGTAAGTGTGGGTGAGATAGATAGAGGGATTAATGAGTATAAACATGTAAAAAAAGAGTGGATTTTAGCACAAAACAGAGCTTGGAGTAGTGATGTACTTGATCTAAAAAATAGTGAATATATAAATTTTTTATTTGAAAAAATGATAGAGCCACAAAGAAAAAGAGGGTTTCGTAATTTCTTTTTTGATACTCTTGACTCTTACCAGTTAGCGAGTAAAACTAAAGAGGATCTTCTGCTAAATAAAAAGGCTCTAATATCATTTATAAATGAGTTTCATAAACGCTATCCGGAATCAAAGCTAGTAATAAATCGTGGATTTGAGGTAATTGATGCAGTCCATAACTCTGTAGATGCTGTTCTCTTTGAGTCTTATTTTCAGGGAGTAGGTGGTAAAAAGTTAGCTTATAAAGCAGTCTCAGATGGAGATAGAGAGTGGCTTGATTACTATCTAACTAAGATAAAAAATTATCACCTTGATATTATTAGTGTTGACTATCTCGATCTCAAAGATATGCCTAAAGAGGGTGCAGCACTTGTTACTAAACTCGAACGTGAAAATTTTATTCCTTATGTGGCAAATCGGGAGTTAAATAGCTATGGACTCTCATCTAAAAATGCAATAAAACGTGAAGTATTTACTCTCATTGATGAGCATAGACTTGATCGTACACTTCTTGAAGCACATCAATATGGTGGAACTGTTTTAGAATATATGGGATATGTTCAAAAGCTGCATGATATCAACAATGGTTTACCAAAAATGAGTGAGATGAGACACTATGCTGGAGTTATCATATGGTTACAGGATTTTATAAAGAAACCTAAAAAACTTGTAAAGTGGGTAAATAACCTTCAGACAATAGGTGTTAAAGTTATTTTTGCAAATAATTTTGGTTTTGCACCTAGTAGTAGTTTACTGAAGCCTTTAGGTATTAAAGTGCGGACGACAACAGAAATTATAAAAAAGATAAAACATAAAGATGAGATGATGGGCTATGAGATAGATGTACCACTAGCTATTTCATCACTGCAGATAGAATCAAAAGGTGCTAAACCTTTATTAGTATATGAAAATAAAAATACAACTACTTCTACTCCTGCTGCTATTACAAAATGGGGTGGCTATGCTATAGGTAGCTCTTTTATGGTCTCTATGAATAAGGATAATATTTGGACTATAAACCCTTTTATGTTTTTTAAAGAGGCTTTGGGATTAAAAGAGTTAGTTGTACCTGATGTGACAACAGAGAATGGACGGCGTTTACTCTTTACTCATATAGATGGTGATGGTATGATGAATAGAGTCGAGGGTGATTTTGGATACTATTCTGGGGATGTAATTTTAAATAAAATTTTAAAAGTCTACAAAATTCCTCACTCTGTCTCTGTAATAGGTTCTGAAATCTCTGATAAGGGACTCTATCCAAAGATCTCGCCGGAGCTTAGAAAAATTGCAAAAGATATGTATGCCTTAGAGAATGTAGAACCTGCAACACATACTTTTACCCATCCATTTTTCTGGGATAAAATTGTAGATGATAATCTTAATGAGGCTTATAGATTAAAACCAAAAAATTATACATTCTCTCTTGAAAAAGAGATTAATGGTGAACTTAAAAATATAAATGAAAACTTTGCTCCAAAGCATAAAGCAAAAGCAGTTTTTTGGAGTGGAGATTGTGCCCCTAGGAAAAATGCACTCTCTCTTATTGCTAAGTCTAATGTATTAAATATAAATGGCGGCGATACAATTATAACAGCAACTACTCCGTGGCTTTCAGGTGTAGCACCCTTAGGATTGCAAAGAGGTGTATATACTCAAGTCTATACTGGAGCACAGAATGAGAATGTATTTACAAATGATTGGCTTGGGCCATACTGGGGTTTTAAGCGGGTAGTACAGACTTTTAAACTTACAAATAGTCCTAGAAGATTTAAACCTATAGATATCTATTATCATCTTTATTCTGGTTCTAAAGAGGCATCCTTAAGAGCATTAGAGTATGTTTTTGATTGGGCAATAGCACAAGATGTAATGCCTATATTTACTTCTGAGTATATTCCTAAGGTGATGGACTATTACATAGTCTCTATGACAAATGAAAATGATAAATGGCTATTTGATGGTATGCAGGATCTTAATACTCTACGCATTGAAAAAGAGGGAGTGGGCATAGATCTAAACAACTCTTTAAGTGTAGTAGGAATAAAACATTTTGAGAAACATACTTATATAAGTTTAGATGGCTCTTCTCATTATCTTATAGATTTAAGTGATAAGATAAACTATAAAAAGAGTGCCTACCTTGTCTCTGCAAATGCAAAATTAATAAATTATGAAAACAGTAATTCTATAAAGCATTTTAAATTTTCAGGCTATGTTGATTTAGAGTTGGTGTTTAATGTACCATCAAATTGTAATGTAAACTCACTACCAAAAGCAGACGAGATCACAAAAAAAGATGGAGAGGAAACTTTTAAATATAAGGGAAAAAGAGAGGCAGTTGTTTCGATCAACTGCCAGTAAGTTTATAAGAACTTATTTATATCCGTTAGGATTTTGTGACTGCCATCTCCAGCTATCTTCACACATCTCTTCTACACCTTTTGTTGCACTCCAACCAAGTTGTTCTAGTGCATAACTAGGGTCAGCGAAACATTTTGCTATATCACCTGCACGTCGCTCAACTATTTTATAAGCTACAGTTTTTTTACTTGCTTTCTCAAAAGCTTTTACCATATCTAAAACAGAATACCCATTTCCTGTACCAAGGTTTACTGTGAGTACACTCTCTAATGCAGCTATTTTTTGGAGGGCTTTTACATGACCATTCGCTAAATCTACAACATGGATGTAGTCACGAACACCTGTGCCATCATGAGTATCATAGTCTCCACCAAAAACACTTAAAAACTCGCGCTTACCAACAGCAGTTTGAGCTATAAAAGGCATAAGGTTATTTGGAATTCCATTTGGATCCTCTCCAATAGTTCCAGATTTATGTGCCCCTACTGGGTTAAAATATCGGAGTAGGACTACTTGCCAATCATTGTCTGAAGTGTGAAGATCTCTTAGAATTTCTTCATTAAAAAGTTTTGTTCTTCCATATGGGTTAGTTGTAGAGAGTGGAAAGTCCTCTTTTATAGGTGTAGTATGTGGATCACCATAAACAGTAGCTGAAGAGCTAAAAACTATCTTTTTACAGTTATTTTTTCGCATAACTTCACATAAGACTATCGTACCATTGATATTATTATCATAATACTCTAGGGGTTTTTCTACAGATTCACCAACAGCTTTTAGTCCTGCGAAATGGATAACTGAATCTATTTTATAGTTGTCAAAAACATACTCAAGTGCATTTGCATCTCGAATGTCTCCCTCAACAAAAGCTATTTTTTTATCTATAATCTTCTCAACTCTACGAAGAGACTCTGATGAAGAGTTACAAAGATTATCAAAAACAACAAACTCAAATCCGGCTTCATGTAGTGCAATACATGTATGTGAGCCAATATATCCAGCTCCTCCTGTGACTAATACCATTAAACTATCCTTATTAATAGATATTTTATTATACTCTCTATATACTTAGCAATGACAAAAACATTAAAATTTTTATTATCAGAACCGCTTGTTCATTTTTTAGTTTTAGGGGCTCTTTTATATGCTTATTATAATGCACAGAGTAGTGATACAGCTTCTGCCATAATAGAGAAAAAAATCAAGCTCCAAAAAGAGCCTAATGAGTCAAATACAAGCATCGCGTTTAAAGAGTATCAGCAAGTACTACTCCAAGAGGCATATAATTTAGATCTTGAGAAAAAAGATGCTTTAATTGTAGAGCGTCTGATCTCACAGATGGAGTTTATTCTTCAGGGAAGTAGAAACTTTACAGAGCCAAGTGAGGAGAAGCTGTATCAATTTTATAAAGAGAATATTAGAGAGTATTCGGAAGTAAAAGCATTAAGTTTTCATTATCTCAGTTTTGAGTCAGAAGAGAGTGTCGTACTGAAAAAAACTCTAAAAATTGTTAATACAATAACGCCTAGTCTATTTGTAAATAGTATATATCTTAAGAACAAAAATAGAGAGTTTTTAACACAGCAGTTTGGAAGATATTTTACACAGAAGATATCTACACAATTCTCACAACAGTGGAGTAAACCAATACCTTCAAAGGGTAAAAATTATTTAGTATATATAGATGAAAAAATAGTTTTAGAACCTTTGGAGTTTGATGCTGTTGAAGGAAGAGTATATCAAGATTATAAAGCAATTTATATGAGAAAAACAAGAGATGAAGCATATAAAAAATTGTTACAGAGTTATATAGTTGAGATAGAGTAGTGTATATATTTCGTTTTTTTATATCCCTAGTACTCTTTCATGTCTCTCTCTTAGCACATCAGACAGGTCTCTCTTATATTGTTATTAGTGAGCTTGAAAGTAAAAATATAAAAGTGCTTTATAAAAAACCTCTCTCAGATACAAGAGGAGAAGATATCACTATCCGTTATCCTAAAGTATGCTCACAACCTAAACTTCTTTCTGATACTATAGAAAATGGATTTATTTTAAGAGACTATCAGTTAGATTGTAAAAAAGAGGGCCTGATGCAACAGAGAGTCTGGATTGATGGTCTCCTCTCTAAAGATAGAGGTGTTTTAATCTCCTATGAAAAAGATGATTTTAAAATGACAGCACTTCTTCGGGCTACAACTCCTTTTATTCATATTACTAAAGAGAGTAGTGGGTTAGAACTCTTTAAAGAGTATGTACTTTTAGGTATTGAACATATCTGGAGTGGTTATGATCATCTTCTTTTTGTACTCTCACTGATTTTACTCTCACCATCATTTAAAAAACTTCTCTGGAGTGTAACTGGCTTTACTCTAGCTCACTCTATCACTCTTGCCTTTGGAATTCTTGGGATTATAAATGTAGGTATCGCTTATATAGAAGCGATGATAGCCATGAGTATACTCTTTTTAGCCAGAGAGTTGATGGTAAATAGAGAGACCTTTACAAAACGCCATCTTGGAGTTGTTGCCTTTATATTTGGTCTTTTACATGGTTTTGGTTTCTCAAGTGTACTCCGTAGCATTGGTCTACCACAAGATGAAATACCACTCTCTCTCTTAGCTTTTAATATAGGTATAGAGTTAGGACAACTTCTTTTTATCTTTGCGGTGACTTTTATACTCTATCTTTTAAAACGCCATATTAAATTAAATGAGTTAAAGATAAGAACAGTATTAGCTTATGTAGTAGGGATCCTCTCATCATACTGGTTTATAGAGAGAGTAATAGCGTTTTAAAAAAGAGTCTTTTCTAAGGCTTTGAGTTTGAAACTTCTTCTATGAATAGGTGAGTAACCATACTTTTTAATCATCTCAACATGAAGTTTTGTACCATACCCTTTGTGTTTTTCAAATCCATACTCAGGGTACTCTTTTGCATCACGAATAATATTTCTATCATGTGTCACTTTTGCTAAGATAGAAGCGGCACTTACCTCGGCTACTTTTCCATCTGCTTTAACCATAGTCTCTAAACCTGTTACACCAAAGGTTGTATTACCATCAAAGAGATACTCATCTGTAAGGAGAGAGCTTTGAATCTCTTGGAGTGCTTTTGTCATACAGTATGAAAGACCTTTTTCATCGATTTCATTAGGTTTAATAACAACTATATGATAATTCGTCTTTTGAATAATCTCATCAAAAAGTTTATACCGTTTTTTTTCACTTATTTTTTTTGAGTCATTTAGTCCATCAATTGAGATATTATCTTCAAAGATACATCCTGCTACAACCAGATCTCCAGCGATAGGTCCTCGACCTGCTTCATCTATTCCACATAATTTATTCATTTAATCTCCTATGGCCCATATATCAAAAGGGACTATCTCAACAACTGCAAGGGGGTGAGATAGGCTACCCTCTTTGTTCATACTAATGGCAGTTACTTTCTCTATAGAGTGAGTAAAGATAAATGCCTCTATAGCTTCAAGCTTTTTAAAAAGTCTTCGCTCATCTACAAGTGGCTTACAGAGTATAATCTCATTTGTTTGAGGTAGATAAAAGTCTATACCATCATCATAGTAGCACTCTGTTTGCGATTTTAAAAGTTCTAAAAAGACCATGTTTTCAAAGAAGTTTCCAAAATTCTTTTCAATACTAAGAGCAGTTTTAAGAGAGGTGTCACAGAGGTAGACTTTCTTAGTCGCTCGTTTATGTTCAAACTTTTCTAAGAGATGAATGTAGTTTTTAGCAACAAGAGTATCAAAAGATTTGTAGAGAGTATCTTTACTAATTTTACGACTCTGTTTGAGACGCTCATATATGGTAAAGGCAGAGAGTTTCTGTGACATAAATTTTGCACAGAGGGTTATAATGTTAAATGAAACATCATCAAGTGTAAAACGAAGCATTTTTTGTATGTTGAGGTTTCTCTCATCTGCACTCACTTTATGCATATGTGCAAAGCCTCCAATTTGAAAAAAATGGTTGAGTGCTGAAGAGTCATACTTATGTTCATAGGCTAAAAACTCTTCATAATCTAAAGGGTAGAGTTGAAGAGTTTCTAAAATATCTATCTTATAATGAGTTTCAGAGGTGATGATGAGTTGAGAGACATTAGCAAACTTTATCGTTTGTACATAGTTATCAAGGACAAGTACATCTATCTTGTTTTTATTACAAAAAGAGTTTAGAGTACGGTTAAGTGCCTCTATGTTTATACGAATATCATTACAGTTAATGTAAAGATAGGAACTCTTTTTAAGTCCTAAAAGATAATGCTTCACAAGTTTGGATTTACCACTATGTGTTATGCCATTTATTTGGTAACTTTTATTATCTAAATAGAGTTTTCTAAAATGATATTTTTCTAAACTGAGATCAGTTTTATAAAATTCTTCGAGTAATATTTCCATTAGAAAGATTATAACAAGTTTTCTATAGGATTAGAGTGTGACTCTTTACTCAAATGATTTCAAAAGAGCTTCTGCCACTTGTTTCCCCTGTCCCATTACTCCTGTTAAGAGATAACCACCAGTAGGTGCTTCCCAGTCTAGCATCTCTCCAACACAAAAGACATCAGGAAATTTTTTAAGCATTAAGTGTGTATCTAAATTTTCAAAGCTTAATCCTCCTGCCGTGCTAATAGCCTCTTTGAGTGGTCTATAAGAGTCTAAGGTTAGAGGAAACTCTTTAAGAGTTTTTGCTACTAAGTGAGCATCCGCTAAGGACTCTTTTGATAGAACTTCTCTTAGTAAAGATGCTCTAACACCACTTAAGCCCAATCGTTTCCAAAAGGCACTCAAACTCTGCTTACCTCGAGAGGCACTTAGCTGTTGTTTTAACTTCTCTTCTGTGCGGTGAGGAAAAAGATCAAGGGAGAGGGTTAGTGGAGAGTTCTGTTCTATTTTCTCTCTAAGTAGTTTGGAATGTGTATAGATTAGATTACCCTCAACTCCATTTTCACTCACTAAAAGCTCTCCTAGTTTGGAGTGAGTTTTCCCGTTAATATCTGTAAAGTTAAGTGTAACATTTTTGAGAGGAGTACCTGAAAATTTCTCTTTAAATATCTGTGACCAAGAGACATTAAAGCCCATATTTGCAGGTTTAAGTGGGTTTATTATTAAACTTTTGTTCTCAAGTATTTTGACCCAATCACCTGTAGAGCCAAGTTGTGGCCAAGAAGCACCTCCTAAAGCTAAAATAACTTTATCAAAGGAGTACTCTTGAAGAGTATCTGCTGTTTGGAACTTCCAAGTATCGTTCTCCCATGAGACTAGACGATGTTTCATTTTAAACTGAGTTCCCTTAGATTTTAGTCTTTGTAACCAGGCACGAAGGAGAGGAGCTGCTTTTTTATCAAGTGGATAGACTTTTCCAGAGGAGCCAACGAAGGTCTCAAAGCCAAGCTCTGCAGCCCACGAACGCATACTCTCAGGACTAAAGGTCTTTAGAGCAGGGAGTAAAAAAGGTTCAGCTTCAAAGTAACGACTAGAGAAGAGAGTTGATTCCTCTGCATAAGTGAGATTTAATCCTCCACGACCTGCTCGTAAAAATTTACGAGCAGCAGAGGGCATAGAGTCAAAAACAGTAGGGGCATATCCAGCCTCACAGAGGACTTGTGCCGCCATAAGACCAGCAGGACCAGCTCCGATAATAGCGATTTTAATAGGGCTCATTTTCAAATACTCGCTTACTTAAGCTTTTTTATAAATACAACTTTGAGGTAGTTACCCTCTTTGAATTTATCTAAAACTTTAAAATCTTTTGGCAAAGAAAATCTCTCTTTTATTTCATACTTGCCCTTTAACTCTCTGAAAGCTTTAGAAATAAAGTCGCTAAAAGTCATCATACTAAAGTTTGCAGAGTTAGTTGAAGCTACTATTATGCCACCTTTTTTTGTTATTTGGATTGCTTCTTTTAAAAGATTTACATAATCTTTGAAGGCACTAAACGTTCGCTTTTTAGAGCGTGCAAAACTAGGGGGATCTAAAACAACAATGTCAAACAGAAGATTTTTCTTAACAGCATACTTAAAGTAGTTAAATACATCCTCAACTATAATCTCTTGATCTTTTAGATTAATATTATTGATTTGAAACTGCTCTGTTGTTTTAGGAAGACTTCGCTTAGCTAAGTCAACACTTGTTGTTTTAGAAGAACTGCCAAGTGCTGCAAAGATAGAGAAAGCCCCAGTATAAGAGAAAGTATTTAGAACTGTTTTACCTTTAGCATACTTATCTCGAATAGTTTTCCGAACATCTCTTTGGTCTAAAAATACACCAACCATTGCTCCATCATCCAGATAAATGGCAAAATTAGCTCCATTCTCTTTGACTAAGAGTGGGGTAGGAGCTTCTTCTCCACATATGAAGTCATTGTCATCATTAAGATATTTACCTTTTGAGTCAAAACGCTTTTTTTGGTATATACCTTTATAAGAAATAGTTCTCTTCAATGCTTCTAATATCTCTGACTTAAATTCATAGATACCAAGACTATACCAAGTTAATAGGTAATAGCCATTAAAGTAGTCTATGGTTAAACCACCTATTCCATCACCCTCTCCATTGAAAATTCTAAATGCAGTCGTATTGTTATTAGTAAAAAACTCTTTTCTGTACTCTATAGCAGAGTTTATTTTTTTGCTAAAAAAAGTCGTGTCAATCTTTTCATCTTTATTAGAAGAGAGTACCCAACCATATCCTTTGTTCTGTACTCCATGATAACCTTTAAGAATAAACTTTTTCTTTTCATCAAGAAGAATTAAAATAGAACCTTCATCAATATGTTGATTCGAGTTAACTATTGATTCTTTTGAGATAAGTGGATATCCCTTCTTATAAGTATCTACAAATTCTGGTTTTATGATTAATTGTGTCTCATGCATAATATATAGCTATCCTTGATGCTTATTCTCTAAAATTACAACACTTTTGTGCAGGTATCTATTTATAATCAAAACTATAGCGTATTTTGTTTATCTATTAAATGCATAATCTCTAGAATTTTTATCTAAAAGAGAGAAAAAAAAGAAGTTTATTTGATAGTAAAAAATATTTGTTCCTTTTTAAAAGGAAATGAATTTCTTCTAAAATCAAAATTTACCCCCTGAATCCTTGAATATATAGAGAAGCTTGGGTATAATTTCGCACCCTAAAATAATAGTGGTTAATAGTCAGGTAACGCCTGACGAGTTCTTTATGAAGGAAAATTATGGAAAAAATTCGTTTAAAATTGAAAGCTTACGATCATCGTGTACTCGATAGATCTGTAGCTTCAATCGTTGAGGCTGTAAAGCGTACAGGTGCTGCAATTCGTGGTCCGATCCCTTTACCAACAAAGATTCGTAAGTATACAGTACTTAAATCAGTTCACGTTAACAAGAAAGCTCGTGAGCAGTTTGAGATTCGTATGCACGCTAGAATGATTGACATAGTTTCTGCTACTCCAGAAACTGTAGATTCATTAATGAAGCTTGATCTTGCACCGGAAGTAGACGTAGAAGTACGTTCTATGGATAAGTAAGGAGTTCGTAGTGGAATATATTGTTGAAAAAATCGGTATGACTCGTACTATCACTGTTCCTGCTAAGCCAGTTACTCTTTTAAGAGTTCTTGATGCTAAAGTATGTGAAGTGAATGAAGGCACTGCAATTGTATCTTACAACAGCGGTAAAAAATTAAACAAAGCAATTGAAGGTCAACAGAAAAAGTACTCTTTATCTGCTGAATTCAACCGTTTCGTTACTTTAGAAGTAGCAAACACTGAAGCTGGTGACATTGATATGACTCCATTAGCGGAAGCTACTGTAGTAAAATCAACTTTTACAACAAAAGGTCGCGGTTTTTCTGGTGCAATGAAACGTTGGAACTTCTCTGGTGGTCCAGCTTCTCACGGTCATAGATTTGGTCGTAGAACAGGTTCAATTGGTAATGCTGAGTGGCCAGGTCGTGTAATGAAAGGTAAGAAAATGCCAGGTCATTACGGAAACTGTCAAAACAGTGTAAAAAATGAGATCGTTTCTTACGATGCTGAAAATAAAATCATTGCGGTTTTAGGTTCTGTATCTGGTGCTAACGGTACTCTAGGTCGTGTAAAGGTAGCTAAATAATGAGCGCAATCGTTTTAAATGAAAAAATGGAAAAAGCATCTGAGTTAGCATTACCAGAGTCATTCTCTGGAATTAACCCTCACAACTTATGGCTTTATGTTAAGTCTGCTCAAGCTGCACAACGTGCAAATACAGCGACTACTAAAGGTAGAAGTGAAGTGCGCGGTGGTGGTAAGAAACCATGGGCTCAAAAAGGTGGCGGTCGCGCTCGTGCTGGTTCACGTCGTTCTCCTATCTTCGTTGGTGGTGGTAAAGCGTTCGGTTCTATGAACAACCATAACTACAATCTTAAAGTAAATAAAAAGCAAAAGAAATTAGCTTTAAACTTTGCTTTAAATGAGCATGCACAAAATGGTACTCTTTTTGTAGTTGACTCTATAGAAGTTGCATCTGGTAAAACTAAAGATGCAAATGCTATGTGGAAACAACTTAACCAAAGAGATACTCTTTTTGTTAAATCTTTATTAGATGAGCCAACGTTTTTAGCTTTTGAGAACTTATCTCAAACTTACGTAATCGAATCTAATGAGTTAAACGCATACTTAGCTGCAAACTATCGCTCAATCGTGATAGAGAAAGCTGTATTCGAAACTTTAACAAGTGAGGCTAAGTAATGGCTGATATTACAGATATTAAATCTATTATATATACAGAGAAGACTCTTGGTATGCAAGAAGATGGTGTGATCGTTGTTCAAACATCAACTCGTATGACTAAAACAGGTCTTAAGGAAATTTTTAGAGAGTATTTTGGGATTATTCCTAACAAGATTAACTCTTTAAATCAAAGCGGAAAAACTAAACGTTTCCGTGGTGTACAAGGTAAACAAAATAACTTCAAAAAGTTTTATGTTACTTTACCAGAAGGTGCACAAATCGAAAGTTTGGCGGTATAACACATGGCAATTAAAACTTATAGACCGTTAACTCCGTCTCGTCGTTTTTATACAAATGTTGATAGCTCAGACATTACGGCTAAGCCTAGTGTTCGTTCATTACTTGTAAAACTTCCTGCTCATGCTGGTCGTAACAACAATGGTCGTATCACTTCTCGTCACCGTCAAGCTGGTGCTAAAAAGATCTATCGTATCATCGATTTCAAAAGAAATAAATTTGATATTCCAGGAACTGTAAGTGCAATTGAGTACGATCCATACAGAAACTGTCGTATCGCTCTTATTACTTATGCTGACGGTGAAAAGCGCTATATCCTTCAACCTAAAGGCTTAAATGTTGGTGATATGATCCAATCTTCTGCTGATGGTCTTGATGTAAAAGCTGGTAACACTATGAAACTTAAGAATATCCCAGTGGGTACTCTGATTCATAACATCGAACTTAAAACTGGTAAAGGCGGACAAATGTGTCGTGCTGCTGGTACATCTGCTCAAATTATGGGTCGTGATGGGAAATATGTATCTTTACGTATGCCTTCATCTGAGATGCGTTTAGTTCTTGGTGAGTGTTTAGCTACTGTAGGTCAAGTTGGTAACGAAGAGTTTGGTAACATTGTTATCGCTAAAGCTGGTCGTCAACGTCACCTTGGTATTCGTCCTCAGACTCGTGGTTCTGCAATGAATCCAATAGATCACCCACACGGTGGTGGTGAAGGTAAAACTAACTCGGGTCGTCATCCGGTTACTCCATGGGGTAAACCGACTAAAGGTGCTAAAACTCGTCGTAGAAAAGCAAGTGATAAGTTAATTATTACTCGTAGAAAACCAAATGCTAAAAGGGTAGGTTAATTATGGCTCGTTCATTAAAAAAAGGTCCATTTGTTGATGACCATTTAAGTAAAAAGATTGAAAAAGCTAAGGCTGAGGGTAATAAAAAACCTATCAAGACTTGGTCAAGAAGATCTATGGTAACTCCTGACATGGTTGGATTCACAATCAATGTTCACAACGGGCGTCAGTTCGTTCCTGTTCATGTTTCAGAAAACCATATCGGTTACAAACTTGGTGAATTCGCACCAACTCGTACATTCAAGGGCCATAAGGGCTCTGTTCAGAAGAAAGGATAGTCATGGCTAGAGCATTATTAAAATTTATCCGTGTATCTCCGATTAAATCTCGTCTTATTGCAAGAGAGGTTCAAGGTATGAACGCTGAAGAAGCTATGGCTGCTTTAGAGTTTACACCAAACAAAGCTGCAAAAATTATCTCTAAAGTGATTGCTTCTGCAGTTGCAAATAGTGGTAGTGAAGCTGAAGATTGTGTAATTACATCTTGTCGTGTTGACAATGGTCCAGTTCTTAAACGTTTCCGTCCACGTGCTCGTGGTATGGCTTCAGGTATTAGAAAACCAACAGCACATATCTTAGTAATAGTGGAGGGTAAATAATATGGGTCACAAAGTTAATCCTATTGGTTTACGTCTTGGTATCAACCGTAACTGGGAGAGCCGTTGGTTCCCTAATTTTAAAACAGCTCCTGCTGCTTTAGGTGAAGATCACAAGATAAGAACTTTTTTAAAGAAAGAGCTTTATTATGCTGGTGTTGCTAACATCATCATCGAAAGAACAGTTAAAAGACTTCGTGTAACTATCGTTGCTGCTCGTCCTGGTATTATTATCGGGAAGAAAGGTGCTGATATTGAGAAGCTTAAAACTAATCTTCAAAAGCTTATTGGTAAAACAATTTCTGTAAACATCAAAGAAGAGAAAAAAGCTCAAACTTCAGCACAACTTGTTGCTGAAAATGTAGCTACTCAACTTGAGCGTCGTGTTGCTTTCCGTCGTGCTATGAAGAAAGTTATGCAAGGTGCACAACGTTCTGGTGCTAAAGGAATTAAAGTAGCAGTTGCTGGTCGTCTTGGTGGAGCTGAAATGGCTCGTACTGAGTGGTATTTAGAAGGTCGTGTGCCTCTTCATACTCTTCGTGCTAAGATTGATTATGGTTTCGCAGAAGCTCACACTACATATGGTATCATCGGTGTTAAAGTATGGATCTTCAAAGGTGAAGTACTTACTAAAGGTGTTCCAGTAGAAGTAGCTGAAGAGAAAAAAGAGCGTCGTCCAAAACGTGCTCCACGTCAAAATAGTGAAAAGGCTGAATAATTATGTTAATGCCAAAAAGAACAAAATATCGTAAAGTAATGAAGGGACGTAACCGTGGTTACGCTCGTTCAGGTTACTCATTAGCTTTCGGTGACATCGCATTTAAAGCAGTTGAAGCTGGTCGTATTAACTCTCGTCAGATTGAAGCGGCTCGTATCTCTGCAACTCGTCATATTAAACGTCAAGGTAAGATTTGGATTCGTGTATTCCCAGCTAAGCCATTAACTGCTAAACCTCTTGAAACTCGTATGGGTAAAGGTAAGGGAGCTGTTGATCAATGGGTTATGAATATTAAGCCAGGTCGTATCATATTTGAAATGGCTGGTATACCTGATACTATCGCTCGTGAAGCATTAACTCTTGCTATGCACAAGCTTCCATTTAAATGTAAAATTATCACTGCGGAGATGAACAATGAAATATTCTGATTTAGCAGATAAAACAACAGCAGAGCTAAACGCTATGCTTAAAGAAAAAAAGACTGAATTGTTTACTCTTAAGATTAAACAAAAAATGATGCAACTTCAAAATACTAGCGAACTTCGTGTAGCTAAAAAAGATATTGCTAAGATAAATACTGCACTTACTGCAGTAGCAAACTAAGGAGCCTGTTGATGACACACAAACGTGAAATTCAAGGTAAAGTAGTAACTATCGCTGGTGAAAAAACAATTTCAATTGTTGTAGAACGTCGTGTTATGCACCCTCGTTACCACAAAGTTGTAAAACGTTTCAAAAAGTACTTAGTACATGATGAAAGCAGTGAGTGTAAAGTTGGAGATGAGATTATCGCAATCGAATGTCGTCCACTTTCTAAGACTAAATCTTTTAGACTTAAAACAGTAGTAACGGGAGCTAAATAATGATCCAAGGTTTTACTCGTTTAGTAGTAGCTGATAACACAGGTGCTAAAGAGATTATGTGTATTAAAGTGCTTGGTGGTTCTAAGCGTCGTTATGCTTCAGTAGGTGACGTTATCGTTGCTTCTGTTAAGAAAGCGACTCCAACTGCTAAAGTTAAAAAAGGTAAGGTTGTTAAAGCTGTTATCGTTAGAACTCATAAAGAGATTCAACGTGAAAATGGTTCATTAATTCGTTTTGATGACAATGCAGCTGTAATCCTTGATGACAAGAGAGAACCAATCGGTACTCGTATTTTTGGCCCTGTTGGTCGTGAAGTACGTTATGCTGGTTTTATGAAAATTGTTTCTCTCGCGCCGGAGGTTGTATAGTATGGCAAAGTTTAATTTCAAAAAAGGTGATACTGTAGAAATTATCGCTGGAGATGACCGTGGAACTAAAGCAGTAGTACTTGAAGTACTAGTGAAGAAAAACAAGGTAATCGTTGAGGGTTGTAAAATAGCTAAGAAAGCTGTTAAACCAACTGAAGAGAATACAAAAGGTGGTCATATCAATAAAGAAATGCCTATCGATGTATCTAACGTACGTAAAGTGGAGGCATAATTAGATGGCACGCTTAAAAGAAAAATATTTAGGTTTAAAATCTGAATTACAAGCTGAATTAGGAATCAAAAATCCTATGCAAACACCTAAAATAGAGAAGATTATCATCTCTGTTGGTGCTGGTTTTGCAATGAAAGATAATAAGCTTATCAAAAACATTGAAGATACAATTACTACGATTGCTGGTCAAAAAGCATCTACTGTAATCGCGAAAAAATCTGTTGCAGGTTTTAAAGTTCGTGAAGGTATGCCAGTTGGTATCCGTGTAACTCTTCGTGGTGAAAATATGTATAACTTTCTTGATCGTCTCGTATCTATCGCACTTCCACGTGTGAAAGATTTCCGTGGTGTTCCAAGAAATGGTTTTGATGGTCGTGGTAACTATAACTTCGGTCTTCAAGAGCAACTAATTTTTCCAGAAGTATCTTATGATTCTATCATGCAAATTCATGGTATGAACATTACTATGGTTACTACTGCTGATTCAGACAAGGCTGGTTTTGCTCTTTTAGAGAAAATGGGTATGCCTTTCACTAAAGGGAGCAACTAATGGCTAAGAAGTCTATGATCGCAAAAGCGGCAAGAGAACCTAAGTTCAAAGTACGTGGTTACACAAGATGTCAAATCTGTGGTCGTCCACATTCAGTACTACGTGACTTTGGTATCTGCCGTATCTGTTTTAGAAAAATGGCAAATGAGGGATTAATCCCAGGTGTTAGAAAGTCAAGCTGGTAGGCATTCGCCTTCCACTTGAAACTCCTAACAAAAGCAGATGTACATTTTTGTACATCCACATTAAGGAAAAATAATGGCAATTAATGATCTAGTATCAGATGCATTAACACGTGTTCGTAATGCAGGTATGAGAAGATTACCAGTTACTACTTTAGTTCACTCTAAGAGTGTTGAAGCATTAGCAAATATCTTAGTAGAAAAAGGTTACCTTGAGTCAGCTAACGTTATCGAAGAAGGCGTTAAAAAGAGTATCAAAGTTGTACTTAAGTATAACGAAGAGGGTAAAAATGTAATCAATGAAATGAAAAGAGTTTCTAAGCCTGGTAGACGTGTTTACAAAGGCAAAGAAGAGATCAAACGTTTCAAAAATGGTTATGGTACTATTATTGTAAGTACATCACACGGCGTTCTAGCTAATGACAAGGCATATGACCTTGGTATTGGTGGTGAAGTTATGTGTACAGTTTGGTAGGGAGATAGCATGTCAAGAATTGGTAAAAAACCGGTAGAATTTGCAGCTGACATTACAGTTAGCACAAATGGAAATGTTATAACTTTTGCTAAAGGCAAAAATAGTGTTGATTTAGATACAAAAGGAAATGTTGACTTCTCTTTAGAAGGAAATGTTTTAACTTTCGCTACTAAATCAGATGAAAAAGCTCATAGAGCATTCTGGGGAACATATAGAGCATTAGCTCAAAATATTGTTGTTGGTTTAACTACTGGTTATTCTAAACAATTAGAGATCAATGGTGTTGGTTATAGAGCTGCTGTTAAAGGTAAAACTCTAAACTTACAACTTGGTTTCTCTCACGATATTGATTATCCACTTCCAGATTCTGTTGAAGCTGAAGTTGTTAAAAATGTTATTACTCTTAAAAGCCACGACAAGCAAACACTTGGTCAAGTAGCTGCTGAGATTAGAGCGTTCCGTCCACCAGAGCCTTACAAAGGTAAAGGTGTGAAATACATGGAAGAGCATATCGTGCGTAAAGCCGGTAAAACAGCTAAGAAGTAAGGGTAGGTATTAAATTATGAATGCAAAAGTATTAAAAAGCAAAGTAGCAAACCGTTTAAAACGTAAGTTACGTATTCGTGCAAAAATATCTGGTAGTGCTACACTTCCTCGTGTTTCTGTGTTTAAATCAAATCGTTACTTAAGTGTACAAGCTATTGATGATGTTACTGCAACTACATTATGTGCTGCAAACTCTAAGTCAATCAGTAAAAGTGCAAATAAAGAAGGTGCTACTGCATTAGGTGAAGCATTTGCTGCAACACTTAAAGCTGCTAACATCAACGAAATTGTATTTGACCGTAATGGTTACCAGTACCACGGCGTTATCGCTGCGTTTGGTGACTCACTTCGTGCAAACGAAATTAAGTTCTAAGGAGACATGATGGAAATTAACAGAGATGATTTCGAAGAATCAATTGTAAATATTGGTCGTGTTACTAAAGTTGTAAAAGGTGGACGTCGTTTTCGTTTTACTGCATTGATTGTAGTTGGTAACAAAAATGGTACTATCGGTTATGGTGTTGGTAAAGCTAAAGAGGTTCCAGATGCTATTCGTAAAGCAGTTGATAACGCTTTTAAAAACTTAACAACTGTTAAGATTAAAGGTTCAACTATCGCTCACGATATTGAGCATAAGTATAACGCTTCTCGCGTTCTTCTTAAGCCAGCATCTGAAGGTACAGGTGTTATCGCTGGTGGAGCTGCTCGTCCAGTTCTTGAGCTTGCAGGAATTCAAGATATTCTTACAAAATCAATCGGTTCTAACAACCCTAACACACTAGTGCGCGCAACTGTTGAAGCACTTGGTAGACTTAAAGGATAATTGATGGGTATTGAAAATTTAACACCTGCTGAAGGTTCTACTTCTAACCGTAAACGTGTTGGACGTGGACAAGGTTCTGGTACTGGTAAGACTGCTGCTCGTGGTCAAAAAGGTCAAAAATCTCGTTCAGGTTACAAAAGAAAACGTAACTTCGAGGGTGGACAACAACCACTTGCAAAACGTATGCCTAAAATAGGATTTACTTCTAGATTAGTGAAGCCATATGTTATCAATGTTACTAAAATTAAAGCTGTTGCAGAACTTTCTGAGATCACTATCGAATCTATTCGTGGTGTTCACAAGATGGGTGCAGCTGTTGTAAAAGTTAAATTAGTAGGAGCTGGTGCGAAAGAATTAGCTACGAAAATTAAAGACGAAAACGTTACTACTACAGGTAACTAGTTATAATGAATAAAAATCTAGTTAATAAGATACTTATTACTATCGGGTTTTTATTTATCTATCGCCTGCTGGCTTATGTGCCAGTTCCAGGTGTAGATACAGCGGTTATCGCTTCTTTCTTCGACTCACATCAAGCAGATGCTCTTGGTTTATTTAATATGTTCAGTGGAAACGCTGTTGAGAGACTATCTATAATTTCACTTGGTATTATGCCTTACATTACTGCCTCAATCATCATGGAGCTTTTAGCTGCGACATTTCCTACTTTAGGTCAGATGAAAAAAGAGCGTGACGGTATGGTTAAGTATATGCAAATTATTCGTTATGCGACTATTGTGATTACTATAATTCAAGCGATTGGTGTAAGTGTTGGACTGCAAAGTCTTACAGGACCTAGTGGTAACTCTGCTATACTTGCTGATCATAACACATTTATTATTCTTTCTGCTATCTCTATGTTAGCTGGGACAATGCTTCTTATGTGGATTGGTGAGCAGATAACACAGAGTGGTATCGGTAACGGTATCTCTTTAATTATCTTTGCAGGAATTGTATCTGCTATCCCTTCAGCTATCGGTCAAACGGTAACTATGGTAAATAGTGGTGCTATGAGTTTCATTACAGTAATTGCAATCTTGGCTCTTATTTTAGCTACTGTAGGAATTATTATTTATGTTGAACTTGGTGAGCGTCGTGTTCCTATTACATATGCTAAAAAGACTATGATGCAAAACCAAGATAAACGTGTAATGAACTATATTCCAATTAAAGTAAACCTTGCTGGTGTTATTCCAGTAATCTTTGCTAGTGCAATTTTAATGTTCCCAATGACAGTTTTATCTAGTAGTACAAACCCTACTATACAAGGTATTGCTGATCTATTGAATCCAAATAGTTATTTCTTTAACTTTTTGACTTTTACATTTGTAATTTTCTTTGCATTCTTTTATGCATCGATCACTTTTAATGCAAAAGATATTGCTGATAACCTTAAACGCCAAGGTGGATTTATTCCAGGTATTCGTACTGGTAATGCAACAAAAGATTTCTTAAATGATACAGCGAGTAAACTAACATTTACAGGTGCTCTTTATTTAGGTCTTGTTGCAACTTTACCATTTATGATTATCAAAGGAATGGGTGTTCCATTCTTCTTTGGTGGTACTGCAGTTTTAATTGTTGTTCAAGTAGCTCTTGATACTATGAGAAAAATTGAAGCACAAGTGTATATGAGTAAATATGAAACACTAAGTGCAGTCGGTCTATAACAATGGCAATTGCCCTTAGAAAACCTCAAGAAATTGAAAAACTTCGTGCCGCTAACAAGATTGTTGGTGGTGCATTAGAACTCCTTCGACAAAATGCAAAAGCTGGAATGACTCTTAAAGAACTTGATGGGATGGCAGAGGACTATATTCGTTCTCATGGTGCTAGACCATCATTTAAAGGTCTTTATGGCTTTCCAAATGCTGTATGTACATCTTTGAATGAAGTTATAATCCATGGTATTCCTAGTGACTACAGACTACAAGAGGGTGATGTTATCGGTTTTGATATTGGTACTGAACTTGATGGTTGGTTTGGTGATGCTGCGATTACTATGCCTATAGGAAAAGTTTCTACTGAAGATGAAGCTCTTATTGCTTGCTCTAAAGATACACTCTATCATGCGATAGAAAATATCAAAGAGGGTATGCGTTTTAAAGAACTTTCACAACTTATGGAAAATTTTATCCTTGATGCTGGATTTATTCCACTTCGTAATTTTTGTGGTCATGGTATAGGGAAAAAACCTCATGAAGAACCAGAAATTCCAAACTATCTTGAAGGGAAAAATGCGAAAGCAGGACCGAAGATAAAAAATGGAATGGTTTTTTGTTTAGAACCTATGATTTGTCAAAAGGATTCAAAACCTATCATCCTAGAAAATCAGTGGGATGTAGTTAGTGCCGACGGTTTACGCGGTTCACACTATGAGCATACTGTTGCAATTATCAACGGTAAAGCTGAAATATTATCTCTTGCTTAAGAGTTAAAAAAGGACTTAAATATGGCTAAAGCTGACGTTATTGAAGTTGACGGCAAGATTATTGAAGCATTACCAAATGCAACTTTCCGTGTTGAATTAGAGAATGGACATATTATTCTATGTCATATTGCTGGAAAAATGAGAATGCACTACATTAAAATTCTTCCAGGTGATAAAGTGAAACTAGAGTTAACTCCATACTCACTTGATAAAGGTCGTATCACTTATAGATACAAATAAAAAGAGCATCTGCTCTTTTTATAAACTCTTTTTTCTACTCTTTAGAATGTATCTGCATTCCTAAACTCTGCTATTTCTGTCTCTACCATTTCATCTATCATTATTGTAAAAAGTTCACTTATCATATTTGGATTAATTCCTAATTGAATTGCTTGATGGCGCACACGAGCTAAAATATAATCAATTCTATCTTCTGCTTTTACTTCATCTACACTGTTTTTAAATGAGGCTGCTTGGCGTATAAGATGAGAGCGTTCTGAGATCAATGCAACTAGTTGTGTATCTAATGTGTCGATTTCTGATCTTACCTCTTGGAGAGAATTACATTTTTTCATACTATTTCCTTAAAAATTCAATTTTTCTAAATATACGTTAACACTATTGTAACTATTTGAATGTATACTCTTTATTACGATTCTCCTTGTATATTCTTACAATGATTCAAGTAAGAGCTTACAATTTTATTATCCTAGCATAAATGCTGGGATTTATCTCTCAATATCCTTGTTAACATATGCTAAATATCCAACACCAATAAGTAAAATACTAAATGTAACAATCCAAATATAAAAGTCACCACCACTTGTTGCTTGATCTATATTTTCTGTCATATTATATCTTTAACTGAAACTGTTGCACAAATGAGTCATATAAAGTGATTGACTTATCTTTATAGCTTATTATATCACCAAACTCAATCTCTATAACTCTATGCTCTTTACCATCGTTTAATGAGGCTAGAAGCTGATTGTTCGCATCTGTCCTAATATATACAGGAAGAATATCAAGATGATTCTTGATAGCTATAATTCGAGATCCATCTTTAAACTCATTAATAAGCTTTTTACTCCTATTTCTTGTACCTTCTGGAAAAATGTAAATAGAATCACCTCTATATGTGCACTCCTTTATATCAGAGAAAAAACCTCCCATTTGAGACTTCTCTCTATCTAGAAGTATTGTTCCTGCATTTTTTACAAAAAGACCAAAGAAAAAAGAGTTGTAGAGCTCTTTCTTTGAAATCCAATGACCAAATATACTACTATTTTTAGTAGCAATCTCAATAATAAGGGGGTCGATGACACTTCGATGATTTGAAGCTAAAAGGAACTGTCCCTCTTTTGGAATTTTCTCAGGGTTAATGACTTTGATTTCAAGTTTTAATTTTCCAAGAAGTTCTTCTGCGTAGTTAATACGTATCTTCTTTTTCTCTTGTGAATTAGTGACTTTTTTTAGTCTATATCCATAGAGATTCGTAATATATGTAGCATAAAGAGCCATTTTTATCTGGTTAAATGTCATCTAATTACTATCCACTAGTTAGGCTTAATAAGTTTTTTTGTAGCTTTAGGTACATGAGCAAAAGGAATATTTTTTATCCCTTTTTCATTTGGATCATTAATTACCATTACATCAACTGTCATTTTTGAGGCATAAAACTTGAGTACTTTATACTCTATATTTTCTCTCTCAAAAGTGATGTTCTTAGCACGTAAGTCCTCATTAATTTTCTTTTTAATCATCTTTAGTCCTTCAGGTAAATACCGGTATCTTTTACTTCTATTTTCTTCTTCTCTTGAAGGGAAGTAAGTGTACGTTTAAACTCTTTTTTACTTAGTCCAAAAACATCTTTTATAAGCTCTGCATCACTCTTATAGTTATAAGGCATGATGCCTTTTGCTTCTTTAAGCAGAGAGAGAACTTTTTCATCACTACCACCACTTTTTTTAGAGCCAGGTTTTCTGAGTGTTAAATCAATGTTTCCATCTTTACGAACACTTTTTACATATGCAGTTTTTTTATCTCCAAGGTTAATAGTCTCAAAGATCTCATTATGATAGATAAGCCCTTCATACTTCTCATCTACGATGCATTTGAACCCTAACGGTGTTTTTGCAATGATTAAAATCTCTACTACTTTATTTACAGCGAGACCTACTACTTTTTTATCTAAAAAATCACCTAGTTTTTCAGTTCCTACGAGTCTATGAGTTCTCTCATCGTAAATTACTCTGATAAATCTCTTCTCACCAACTTTAAAAGGAGTTTTTTGAAACATATTTGGAACAAGGAGATCTTTTGAGAGGTTCCAGTTCATAAATGCACCAAAAGGGGCCGTGTCTACTACCTCAAAAAGAGCCATCTCATCAAGCATAGCTGTTGGTTTGTTTGTCGTAGCTACAAGTCTGTCTTCAGAATCAGTATAGAGAAATACATCTATAAGCATTCCCTCTTTCATATCTTGTGTTAAGTAAGGACCAGGAAGAAGTACATCGCTACCATCTTGTGCCATAAGATAAGCACCTGGTGTTGTAAGTCTATCAATTTTAAGTGTATTGATAAGGCCGAGTTCTAAAAAGTAACTTTGTGTGTTTGTTGTCATGTGGTTATTCCGTCATATTTATTTATGCTAATTATAGCGTTTTTTAGAACTCTAGTATATCTCTTGTTATAGGGATAAGCTCCATCTTTATAGTTTTTATAAAGCGTTCTATATTTGTAGAGTTTGAGTAGTTTGGCTCTTCATACTCTATCTGTATTACTATTGTATTTTCATCAAACTCTGGAGTCTGTTTCGTTGAGAGGTTTGAGAGAATGATTACTAAGTCAAAAGAGTCAGAGGCTAATGTCTCAAAAGTTTTAGAGTGAAAATCATCACTCCATGAGCCATCCTTTATAAGTGCTTTCTTTACATCTGCATTGAGTGGTTTACTCTTTTTAACTCCTGCACTAAATGTTGTAACCCCTTTGAGATACTTACCAAGAACAGCCTGCCCAATTATGGAGAGAGAACTGTTGTCATCACAGAGTAGGAGTACATTTTTATTCATTATTATAGCCTTCGAGTTTTAGTAGTGCCATTGTATCAAACTTAAAAAAATAAGTACACTATTTGGCTCAGTGAGAAGGATATATATTTTGCTAATATTCCAAATATCAAAATTACAAGGAATAAATATGTTTAAAATTATTGTTGCAAAAGAGTGTGGATGCTTTAGAAAAAGTGATATGCAAGGAACTACTACAGTAGATTCAAAAGATGAGGCTTTAACAAAAGGTCTTGAGATGGTAAATATAATGAATAATGACTTTTGTAAAAAACATAGTTTTACATTAGAAGAGCAGGGTGATACATTTTTAATCTAAATGGCATAAAAATTGCTAACTCCTGTTTAATAAAATGAATGGGAAAAATATGACTCTATTTAAAAATTCTAATGAGAGACTTTACTACTATAAGATAAATGTGTACCAAACACTTTTTGGAGATTTTTTAATCCAAAAAGAGTATGGTGCAGCACAAAATATAAAACCTACAAATACTCTTAAAGAGTATGCAGACTCTAAACGTGAAGCGATGTTTCGTGTTTTAGATATTGCTATAGATAAAAAGGTGTTAGGTTACTCTAAAGCGAGTTGATTCTAACTGCTTATACGAAACTATCTTTATTTGAGTTTTGTTCCAAAGAGAAGAACCTTTGCATATCTCGCACTCCATACTATAAAGAGTATGAGCCAGAGTGTAAAAGATATATCAAACAAAAAGTCAAATCCCCATCCAAATGCTACATTTAGACTAAATAGAGCACGACCAATAACCACTACTTGAATGAAGATAAAGATAGAGGTGGCAAACTTATCACCGTGAGGTGGTTGTCCTGAGTGACCAAGAGTCACACGAGTTCCAAAACCTATAAGAACTGTAGTCAAAAATCCGATTGCTAAGAGATGGATGTTTAAAAAGTAAAATGATGTCTCTAAAAACATTTCACCCATAAGGCTAAATGCTGAGAGTAAAAACGCTGTAGGTAACCAAAACAGAGCAAGATGGAGTACCCATAAAATAGCAGGGGATTCAAATGGTCTGAGCTCCCAGCGTTTAAACTCTAAAAACATATAAACACTCAGTATTAAATCTATCACAAGCTCTATAAGGGGTATCTCTAAAGAAGCAAAAAAAGTTTTAACAATAAAGAGCACAAAAATAATTTTTACAAAGTTCTCATTTTTAGGGACAAAAGAGTGTGAGAAGAAAGGAATCATTCTCTGGCCTACACTAAATGCTAAGAAGATAAGATAGAGATAAAAAGCGATATTTATAGTTCCATTAAGTACTACGGGAAAAAAGATACTGATAATAAAAAAAGCATTTGCAAGGAGACCTATATAGTTGGCAGTTAGTATCCAAAATGAGTCTGATTTGTCTGGTGCACTCCCTGTCTTATAGATGCTTTGAAGTTTTAAAACTATGAAGAGTTGCGATATAAAACTTAAAGCCATTCCTACAACTGCTACTTCAAGTGAGATAAAACTACCAACTAAAAAGATAATACTACTAAGTAAGTTCCCATAAAAGACATTTACATAGTACTTTTTACTGATGACATCTGCTTGGTTAAAACGTGCAAATGTGGTAAATAAAAATCCTGTAAAGACATTTGTAAAAACTAAAAAGACTAAAGAGTAGACATGAAAAGTTTTTATATCTATGCTAAGATTTAAGATGCTTTTATAACTAAGTGCAAAAATAAGCATCATAAAGATGGCATTTAAAACACCGAGTAGAAAAAATGGCTGATGTGGTTGTGATAAAAAATAGTTCTCTTTTGTTTGTGTATTCATAATATTCCTAGATTAAATATGGTTGATTGAGTTTCTTGCAATATGCACCAAGCATGGCATGTTCAAAGTCGTTGTTAGTACTATACTGGTAACCAAAAGTTTTTGCCCACATCTGGTGCTCCTCCATACAGAGATAGAAAAAGACAGCATCATCTTTAGCAGTGTTTGAGTGCCAAGCTGAGAAACTTTCATAGGCATGTTTGAACATCTCCTCTTTTGTAGTATCTGGGTATGATGTCTTTCCACTTGCATCTACATGGGGAATCTGTGTTATCTTTGTTCTAAATTCACGATTACGAAGCTGCTTTATAACTGGTTTTATAAAGGTGAGTGTTCCAAAGCTTACAAGTGCAACTTCAGAACTTTTAAAAGTATTTTGAAGCATATCATACACCTCTTTATACTCTTCAAGATAGCCTTCATACTCTACGATAGGATGAAAATGAAAACCAATCTTTATACCTTTGTTTGCTACTCTTCTTGCTGCATTGATACGTTTATCTAAAGAAGCAGTTAGGTGTTCTTCATTCTCTATTATAGTTGGAGTATTGAGACTCCAAGTGAGAAGAATATTACTCGGACACTCATTTTCTAAAAAGTACTTTATGTTATCAGACTTTGTTTTAAACTCTAAAATAACATTTGGATTACTAAAAGCAAAGGCAAAAAGAGCATCTAAGATACCCTCTCTGTTACCAAACATAAGAGAGTCAGAAGCTTGTCCTGTCCCTATGTGGTAGGTTCTATTTTTGTCAAGATTTAGATTAAGAAGTTTATCTTTAAAGCCACTATCAAAAGTGATGGTGTTTTGGTTGTAAAAACTTTGAATTGAGCAGTAAGAACAGTCAAATCCACAAGACTCTACAGCGTCAAGAGTTAGTAAGTTACAGCAGCGTGTTTTTTCACTTGCTACAGGACAGAGACCAAGTCCAAAGCCTTGCTTCTCTGCTACTTTAAATGTAAACTTCTGCTCTTTTGGAATGTTTTTAAGTTGAAAGTTATCATAGGAGTTCTTTTTATCTCTTATCGCCTCATAACTTTTTCTTAAACGTGAAAAGACAACTTTTCTCTGATCATGATCAGGAAATATCTTTTCTAGTGTAGGTTCATTCCACATCTCTAAATCACGAGCAATATCAATAATCTGTTTTATCTCTTGATGTGAAAATTTTAAAAGATGAGACTTCTCCTCAATGAACTGCTGCTCACTGTGGGGAAGTTTTGAAAAAAAAGTGTTTGCAATAGCGTTTATAAATTTATCTCTGTAAGAATTCATAAACGAATTTTAGCGAAAAAACTCTGCTATTTTATTTGTAATATTTTTGATTTTGGTTTCTTAAGCTCTTTTTTTCCAATAGTAAGCTTTAAAATACCATTATCATATTTTGTTTCAAGTCTCTCTTGGTCTATATCATCCGGAAGTTTCATAACACGACTAAACGAACCATAAAAGATCTCTTGTTGTATATAATTGTCTGTTTTGTTCTCGATCTTACTCTCTTTTTTACCAGAAAGAGTCAAAATATTATTCTCATCAATAGCGAGCTTTATATTTTTTTTATCAACTCCAGCTAGATCAAACTCATAGATATAACTCTCTTTTGTACTCTGTACATTTACACGAGGATAACCAAAGTTACCAAGTTTAGCTCGTGTTAAATGAGAATCAACCATAGAGTTTACATACTGTTGCATCTCTTGAAACTCTTTGTCATAGTCTGCATTCATAAAACTAGAGTTAGCCGTTAGACTGCTCCCCAGTAGGGTAACTATAATGGGGGTAAGTAGTACTCTTTTTAGATTTTTCATTTTTGTCTCCTTAAGATATTGAGATACTTTTTGTTTTTTTATCTTCACTTTTTTCAAGAGTAAGGTAGAGTCTACCATTTTCAAATTTTGCACCAATTTTATCACGATTTATATTATCACCTATGACAAAACTTCGTGAGATAAGTCCAAAGTTTGATTCACAGAGGTAATAATCTTCCTCTTTAATTTCATTTTTAAAATGTCTTACTGCATTTACTGTCAAAAAGTCATCTTCAATTTTTAATTCTATATCTTCTTTCTTAACACCTGGCAAATCCACCTCAATTGTAAAAGTATCATTTGAGTTCTTTGCTAGATTTGCAAATGGCAGATGTGATGCCACATTATGAAAACTCTCCTTTACTGTCTCTAAACCTTTCTCAACTGACTCTTCTACTTTGTTTACAATCTCTTTTGATGTTTTAACTAAATCCATAATATTCCTCCTAAAAGTAATTTATATTTATTTACTCAATTTCTATTTTTTGTACACTATCAGTTAAAACTGTTAGTTTTGGGACAATAATCTCTAAAACGCCATTGTCACTTGCTGCACGTATATTTTCTATATCTACTTTTTCAGGGAGCGTGAAACTTCTACTAAATGTTCCATAGCTACTCTCTACTCTATAGTAGTTTTCCTCTTTGACTTCCTCTTTTAGTTCTCGTTTTCCTGAGATAGTAAGAATATTTTTATCAACACTAATCTCTACATCCGCTTTATCTATACCTGGAAGATCAACATCGATATGATATGCTTCTTTGCCTTCACGAGTATTCACAGAAGGAGTAAAGTCAAAAACCTCCTTAGTCTCTTCATTTTCAAGTGTATTAAAAAATTGATTAAAGAGGTCAACTCTTTTTTGATAATTTCTAATTGGATTTCTATATCTTGTAACTAACATGATTAACTCCTTAAATTTTTTATACCGTAATGATAGAAAAATTTGAAAAGGAGTTTTGCTACTTAAGTAGCATTTGGGAAGTTTTTTCTAAAAGTTTTTGAAAATTTGTTACAATAATGTTTTTACGACTTGTTTGAATAACACCATCATCTTTAAGTTGTTTAAGAGTTCTCTCTATCACATGTCGGACAGTCCCAAGAAGTTTTGCTATCTCTGAGTTAGAGAGGTTCTGTAAAAGGTTATACTTAAATTTATTCTCAGTGTTGAGGTTTTCAATGAGTAAGTTTATAAGTCTATCTTTTGTGTCATATATTGAAAGTTCTATTGCTAACTCTTCAGTATGACGCATCTGTGCAGCGAGATAAGGAAAAAATTTCTGATTAAAGGTTTTATCATTTTCGAGCCAGTATCGTACTCTCTCTATAGGAAGCTCTAGTATCTTACAATCTTCTAAAACCTCATAGATAACCTCATGAGGTTTATTATCAAGGAGGGAGATAACATCAAACATATCTCCTCTTTTATATATGAAGATAGTCTGTTCTTTAGAGTTTTCAAGGTTAAGTTGATAACTTTTAACCCTACCTTCAACAATAATATAAAAATGTTTGAGTAGATCATCTGCATAAAAAGGAGAACTTCCCCTTTTATACTCTCTGGTCTTGGCATATTTATAAAACTCATCTTCAAAGTTATGGGAGAGACTATCTAGTAGTTCTATAGGATTATTTTGCATAAAGAGATTTTAGCATAAATAAATATTGCAATATGCAATAAAATCTTTTAAAAAGTAAAAATATTTGTAAAATACTATAAAACATACAAAGGGAAACATTATGATACTAGGTAAATGTCCTTACTGTAGTGATGGTCAAATAGAAGTACGTGATAAAGAGATAAATGGAAAAAAAGTAAAACTCTATGCTTGTTCGAATGCTCATTGGAAAACAGAAGATGGAGAGATGTTTGAAGTAACAGAAGAATCAACTTGTGACTTTAGAATCTGGCAAAACTCTTTAGCAAAATATGGAAAATGGTTACAGTATAAAGATGTAAGAACTCTTTTAAATGGTGAAGAGTTAGAGTTAGAGTTTCTTAGTAAGAAGTATGGAAAAAAAGTTTATTACTCAAAATATGTTGTTCTAAATAAAGAGTATGGAGTGAGTATTCTTTGGGATTAAGCACTTCTTAATAAAACTTTTAAATATGTTTGGGTATAATTCTCATCCGCTTTGCTGTTTTAACAAACAAAGAGTATTTCTATCTATATATACTATATAGAGATAAAAGTATTGGCAAGCTAAATTCTCACCGTTAGGTGAAGCTTTAGTGTCTGAGCCAAAGCCGAATTGTTTTCGGAGTTGGTGAGTATGATAGCCCGCCTACAAACAGCAAAGACTAAGATTAAAGGACTTTCAATGAAAGTACGTGCTTCAGTTAAGAAGATGTGTGATGACTGTAAAGTTGTCAAAAGAAAAGGCATTGTAAGAGTAATCTGCAAAGTTAAAAAACATAAACAGAGACAAGGATAACCATGGCTCGTATATCTGGTGTTGATTTACCTAAAAAGAAAAGAATAGAGTACGGTTTAACGTACGTTTATGGTATTGGTCTTCATGCTTCTCGTCTAATTTTAGATGCGACAGGAATTGACTATAATAAAAGAGTTTATGAACTCAATGAAGCTGATGTAGCTGCAATAACTGCGGAAATCCGTGCAAACCATATGGTTGAAGGTGATTTACGTAAGAAAGTAGCTATGGATATTAAAGCTCTTATGGATTTAGGTTCATATAGAGGTCTTCGTCACCGTCGTGGTCTTCCATGTCGTGGTCAAAAAACTAAGACAAATGCGCGTACTCGTAAGGGTAAACG
>JAMORO010000027.1 GCA_027063505.1 Sulfurimonas sp. | reverse complement strand
TTTTAAGAAGTATGCTATAAAATAAAGTGGCTTCTGATAGGCAGTTAAAATCTAAATAACCACCTAAAACTAATAATCTAAGCTAAACCTACATCCCCAAATAAGAATGTAAAACTTTAGGAATATCAATACTTCCATCTTCATTTTGGTTATTTTCCATTATAGCTACTAGAGTACGTCCAACTGCTAGAGAACTACCATTAAGCGTATTTACAAAGCTATTTTTCTTCCCATCTTTGTAACGGATTTTTGCACGTCTTGCTTGGAAATCTCTTGTGTTAGAGATAGAAGAGATTTCGCGGTACTGGTCTTGACCCGGTAACCACACGGCAGTTCAGGTTCACTACCAAGTGAGATAAATGAAGCTATCGGCTATCATGTTATAAAAATGAATACAGATACTCATGGGCTACATAGAATGGTATTCGTGCTTATCTGCAAGACAAGAAACACTAATTGATAGAGTAGTTGTGGCATTTAAAGAGTTAAATGTGATGGATAAAACTAACTATTTACATTTTTAAGAATATTAAAAACTATAAGTTTTTAAGTTTTTAATATTTCTATTGTTACCGCCCTCTAACGGTTTCCCGCAGTAATAAAATTTACCCACATAGTCAAGACCTGTTGATGCACTATGATAAATAGATTGGACAACCTTACGTGGACTTTCGCAAATATTACTAACTATTCGTTTTGCCTTTGCTTCCGTGTCATAATAGGTAAAAGTATCCTGTAGTGTACCATGAGCGAACCACCATCCATTACCACCATCATACTTATCCGCTTTTAATTTATTTTGTGCAACAAAGACATAGCCTTCATTTTCAACAAAGTCCACTCCTGCAACATCTGTTTCAGATACATCACTCGGTTGAGATGTGTCTTCGGTATTATCTGGTGTGCTTGGTATAGCCGGTACAACACAATTCACAGGATACTGACTATATGTTCTCTCTCCATCAACTTCAGAGTACATTTTCAACATAATGGTAGTTTTGTATTCACTGTTTAAATAAGTACGCTGACGTACTAAACTTGGAATCATGTAACCACCCGTGATAGAAGGAAAGTAGACTAGTTCATAACCGCTATAGCTATTGCTAGCATGTTCCCATGTTATATGGATGCTGCTGTCGTAGGGATAAGATCTTTCACATTGTAAATTAGTGATGGGATTACTACCAGCAGCACTATAAACAACACATCCAACATCATTAACATCTGTCGAGGTACTATTTGGACATTTATCATTCACATTAAGTAATCCATCATTATCATCATCATGAAGTTGGTCATAAGAACAACCGTTTGCATCTACACTCTCCCCCTCTTTTGTAAAGTGACACTGATCAGAAATATTCATAACTCCATCGCTATCACTATCAATAAATTCTCCTCCTGTACAACCATTACTTTGAACAAAAAGACCGGATGGTGTAGTTTTACATTCATCATTAATATTTATAATGGTGTCATTATCATCATCATTCACTTCATCATACGAACAACCATCTTCATTAACAGATTCGCCACTTGGGGAGTAGCGACAGATGTCGTAGTAGTCCATAACCCCATCATTATCAAAATCATTATATTGAATAGGGAAACAACCTTCGGTAGCACTTAGATCTGTTAGTGCTATTGCGATAGGATAATCAAGTGGACATAAGTCATCAGCATCAAGAACACCATCGTGATCTTTATCAGTATGTTCATAAGTAACACATCCATCGGCTTCTACCTCACTAACATTGACATATTTCGAATATGGACAGATATCTTCCCAATTAAGCACTCCATCAGCATCACTATCAGCCTTATCAAATACAGAACAACCATCCTCTAGTACATTCAAGTCTTTACTATATTTACAATTATCCCTAGCATCTATAAGACCATCACCATCACTATCCGTATTACTCACTCCTGCTTTGAAAAAAGAAAATTTATATTCTGCATCAAGATAAAGACCATAAGACCAACCATCTGCATTAAGTCTAAAAACCTTTCCACTTAGCAACTTAACACTTGGTTGAACATAAGCAGAGGTATGAAGCATAGATGTTAGTTGAATTGTACTTTTTTCACCATCCCAACTATAGATAGGGTATTGTGAAGCGTACACACTTGTAACCGGAGCATTGTTCACACTTCCTGTTATGTAAGTAATGCTTTTATCATATTCTAAAAGATCATCAAAAAATACAAGCTGTACAATTTCTTCTCCATCATTATAATCATTAAAATGGTGGGATATAGGGATGAGGTTTCGAGTAGGATTATTAATATTAATACTATTTGAATATTCACTATAGGTTTTTTCAGTAGTAGAAATATTTTTTATGGAACGTACACGGTAGTAATAGTCTTCTTGTAAGTCCTGATCCGGAATATGAAATTTTATCTGATTTGTAAATAAAATTAAAATCACCTCAAAATCATTAAACTCTTTATCAAACGAACGCTCTAATTCATAATAATCAACACCTTTTTGAAAATTCCAGTTTAATGAAACTCCAGCATTGGGATATTTATTACCCTTTAAAACTATTGCTGTATTTGGAACGGTACTGAGAGGTTTGGTGTATACTTTAAAGCTAGGAGTGACACCTGTTTTTACATACTCTTGAGTGTAGTTAGCAAGGTTTTCTGCATCTATTTTTGTAGTAATAATAAAATCTAAGACTTGTGTTGATACAACATCATAAGAAGGAAAGCAATATTTGTTTGCTTCTCTTTGCATAGCTTCCAGTTTTAACTCAAAAAGTGGTCGATATGAGGCACTTGTATCTCTAACTTTTAGCTCATATTCAAAAAAGCTATTATCTCGATGAGAAATAGGTTCAAAACAGATGCTGATTGACTCTTCTGTAGATGAAGACGCTATATTAGCTACTTTTGGTGTATAGTAAGTTGACATTAATACACTATCATTAAACTTTAAATATCCCTCGTGACTAATCATATTGTCAGTCTCACCAATGATGTAAATCTGTATATCTTTTTCTAGTAACATTCGATAAGTAGGAGTTATCTCAAAATAGTTCCTTGTTGCTTCATAACTTTCTAGGAGTGTATCTTGTGCATTATAAATATTAATATAGTATTTCTTAATGTTGATATTTTTATCCCATTTAATGGTTAATAAATTTTGTGTTAGTCCATTTGTAAATGTTCCTGACTTTATTACAGGAGCGGTATATTTTAAAGTTTTTTCATCATTAATAATAAAGGATAAAAATTCTTTACTAGAACCTATTTTATCTCTAAAATTATAAAGTCTATGCATAACTAAAGGATAAACCTCATTAGAGTAATCCTTAGTAATGTCATAAAGTTTTGAAACACCAGGTCCAGTGGATAAGTCTCCAGAAAATTCTTCATTAGTATTGGTTCTTAGCAGATAATAAAAGGCTATCTTCCTATTTAACTCAAGACAAGAAGAGTTACTATCAAGGGATTGATATAAGCACTCTCGACTATCACTATGCAAATAAATTCTAAAACCATCATCATTTATAACACCAGCACCAAAAATTGCACTACCAAATTCGTTCTCTAAGTTTTTTAAAGGAGAGAAGTATGCTATTCTATTTATATCGTTAGCATCGGTTACATCATCAATATATATTTTATGAATAAAATGGATGTTAGCAGGAACTTCAATGCTACTATAAACACCAGCTTCTGCGATAAATACATTTTCTTGTCCAAGAGCATCTTTTGGTATGCTTAATGTGAAACTACCATTTTCATCGCTCTTTGTGACATAAAATTCATCAGTACAGTTCTGATCTGCATTTGTGTCTAAACAAATTGTAACATCATTTATTGACCCATCATAAACAATACCTTTTAAAATTAATTGACTATCCTCATCATTACCACTGATAGGTGGAGAAGGCGGAGTGCTGCTACTGTCGCCACCTCCACAACCTAAAATAAATAAACTTATAAATAGCATTAATAATATTTTCATAATTTCCTCTTTATCTACTATTATACCATGTAAAGTGAAAAAGAAAAAAATACCTCGAGTTATTTATAATATCCTAGAGAGAACGAAAGAAGAAGTCTCCAAACTGATAAGAAAAGAGAAGAATGCTGTTGTAAAAGAAAGATGATTATTAATGTTCTTAGATGGTGTTTTAGAAGGTGAGATAAAAATAATCATTAATTTGTGGCTTCAAATAGGCAGTTTAATCTGCCTAATCCAATATTTACATCCCTAAATAAGGCTTCAAAACTTCAGGAATATCAATACTTCCATCTTCATTCTGATTATTTTCCATAATAGCTACAAGTGTGCGACCAACAGCGAGAGAACTACCGTTTAGTGTGTTTACAAATGTATTTTTCTTACCATCTTTATAACGGATTTTTGCTCTGCGAGCTTGGAAGTCTCTTGTGTTTGAGATAGAAGAGATTTCACGGTACTGGTCTTGTCCAGGGAGCCATACTTCAAGATCTGTGGTATGTGCAGCACCAAAACCTAAGTCTCCAGTACATAAGTTTACTAAACGATGAGGTAACTCTAAGGCAGTTAGTAAATCTGAAGCACAGTTTACCATCTCATCAAAAACTTCTTCACTCTTCTCTGGTGTAGTCATAGCAACAAGTTCTACTTTGTGAAATTGGTGTTGTCTTATCATCCCTCGTGTATCACGACCAGCAGCTCCTGCTTCTTTACGAAAACATGAAGTGTATGCAGTCATTTTTTTAGGTAACTCTCCAGCTGTAAGTATTTCATCTGAATAAAGGTTAGTCACTGGAACTTCTGCTGTAGGAATCAGAAAAAGGTCTAAGCCATCCATCTTATATAAGTCCTCTTCAAACTTAGGAAGTTGTCCAGTTCCTTCAAGTGATTGACGGTTTACAAGTGCTGGAACACTCACTTCTTCAAAGCCTCTCCCACGGTTGAAGTCAAGCATGAAGTTTATAAGTGCACGTTCAAGTCTTGCACCCATTCCAAAACTTACAGAAAATCTTGAAGTAGCAAGTTTTACACCGCGTTCAAAGTCTATCCATCCGTTTTCTTCTGCTAGTTCCCAGTGCTCTTTTGGAGTAAAAGAGAACTCTTTAGGCATCAGTACTTTTTTTATCTCTATATTATCATTCTCATCTGCACCATCTGGAACAGTGTCATCTGGCATATTTGGTACTGTCATCGCTAAAGTCTCTAGTGCTACTTGAGCCTCGCGTTGCACTTCAAGAGCTGCATCTACTTTAAGGTTGTTCTCTTCTATACGAGCTTTTAGCTCATTTATATCTTTACCTTCACGTTTATATACACCAAACTCTTTACTCATCGCATTTCTTGCTGCTTGGTATCTCTCAAACTCTGCTTTAGCAGTTTTTAGAACTTCAAACTTCTCTTTAAGAGTTGATAAGAGTTCACTACTTACACCTTTTCGAGTTAGTTTAGCACTTACTCCATCAAAATCTTTTTGTAATAATTTTAAATTTATCATAGTTGTTTATTTCCTTGTTTATACTAATATATCTTTTGCAATACCGAACTGGTTTGCAGTCATAAGGTGTATCTTTGGATGCAGTGCTTTTATATCTTCAAAAAGCTCTTTACTCAGTTCAAATCCCACTTTATACTCTTCCTTTTCACCTTTTTCGTGTGCAAGACGTAGTCTCTCTATCCAGATATCTGGAACATTTATGCCCGGAACATGAGCTGAAAGAAACTGTGCTGTTCTAAGTTTAGTTATAGGAAATATACCAAAGATAAGTTCAGCTTTTTTCTTTTCAGGACAGCACTCTTTGTTCGCATTCTCTTTCATCTCTAAAAGTATTTTCGCACTCTCTAAGTCATAAACAGGCTGTGTTATGATTCCCAATGCACCATGTTTTATCTTCTTTTGTATCTTTTTCTGAAGTGTTTTAGGATTTTTAGCATAAGAGTTGACAACTGCAAATGGGTAGAGTGGTTTAGGTTCTACTGCTAATGGTTTTCCTGCATAGTTCATTCCAGAATTAAATGCAGAGATAATGTCTAGTAAAAGAGTAGAATCCCCTTCAAAAACACCTTTTGTACGTGGTTGATCACTCATCGTTGCAGGGTCACCAGTAAGTGCTAGTATTGCTCTTATATCTACTTCATTTGCACCAAGTAGGTCAGACTGTAGGGCGATTTTATTACGGTCGCGCATACTCATAGTGGCTATAACGGGTTTGTTAAACCTATCTTGTAACATTTTAGCTGCAAAAAGAGCATTGTATTTTAGTTTTGCGAGTGGATTATCTGTCGTTGAGAATCCGTCTACATATTTATCTAGTCCTAACGAAGCTATTTTATCTATGGTTGGAGTAAAAACGGGAGAGTGTCCCGGCGTCGTTTCAAGAGTGATGTATGTCTCATTATTTAGCTTTTCTAGTAAGGTATCAAACAAATAAAAGTCCTCTTTAGTTATAATGTCATTATTATAACAAAAGAGAGTAAGTATGAGTTTAAAACTTGCAGTATTTGACTTCGATTCTACACTTATGGATGGTGAAACTATTGATTTTTTCGCAGATGAGCTAGGGATAGGTGAAGAGGTTGCTCGCATAACAGAAGAGGCAATGAGTGGCAGACTTGATTTTTTTGAGTCTTTGCAACAGAGAGTAGGGCTACTAAAAGGTCTTGACTTTTCTGTGGTTGAAAAGATTAGTCAAAATCTTCCATATATGCCTGGTGCAAAAGAGACTATAGCCGCTCTAAAAGCAAAAGGTTTAACTGTTGTATGTTTTAGTGGTGGTTTTAGAACGGCTACTGGATTTGCAAAAGATATTTTAGGTTACGATGCAGATTTTTCAAATGTACTACATGAAAGAGATGGAATACTTACAGGTCTTGTAGGTGGAGATATGATGTTCTCTCACTCAAAAGGTGATATGCTCGTGCGTTTGCAAAACATACTTGGCGTAACTGCTGAAGAGACATTAGTCTGTGGTGATGGAGCGAATGACCTGAGTATGTTTAAACATGCTGGGACAAGAGTAGCATTTTGTGCACGCCCTGTTTTAGAAGCAGAGGCAAACATAATAATAAAAGAGAAAGACCTTACACAAATATTGGAGAAGATTTAATGTTAGAGAGTACAGTGTGGAGACAATACCACAATAATAATGATTTTAGAGAGCGTTTAGCTGAGTGTTGTGTTTTAGATAGTATAGACTTAATAGAAGACGATAAAGAACTTTATGGTGTTATGAAAGCAAAACTTACGAAGAAAGAGTTAAAACTTTTTGCTATGGACAGTGCTGCAGTTTCAGATGAAAAAATGAAAGAAGAGTTCTCTTATACTACTGAAGAGTTAGAAAAAGCAAAGTTTAAACTCTACAAAAAATTTAAGCAAGATAAAACACGATTGAGCTTTAGAGAGTCGAGCGAACATTAGAGGGTAGATAAGAAACTTTTATCTTAAAGATATTAAGTCACTTTGAAAAATTAATCTGTTATTTATATAATTCGTTGTAGCATATCACAGACTTATAACAAAACAAGGAACACAAATGAAAAAAACAACTTCATTATTACTAGCTGCTATGGTAGCAGGATCAGTATTCACTACAAGTGCAATGGCTGATGCTAAAAAAGGTCAAAAATATTATCTTAAAAAATTAAAAGTTTGTAAAAAAGATGGTCTTAAAAATGGTGCAGTTTTTGCAACGAAACACGATCGTAAAACTTGGGCTTCAATTAAAGATGCTGGAAAGCTCCAAGATGAGTGGAAATCAATCTGTCCACATGGTGTGAAAAAAATTAACAAAATGAAAGAGAAAGATATTAACAATCTTTATGACTTCGTTTGGAAATTTGCATCAGATGGTGAAGTACCATCTTGTGGTTAATCTAAACAATTAGCATTATAGGCATTCCTAGCCTATAATACTGAGTGGGTATCCTCTTGGGTGTCCATTTTCATTTATTACTACTCTGATTTAAACAATACTCCATAATATCAAAATATTTTTCAAATTCAATTCGAAGCAGACATAAAGGTGTCAGCTAGACTATCTATACTTCTTAAATATCTAAAGGAGTAGCCACTTATGCTAGCATGGAAACTAACAACAAACTTTGATACTCAAAGATATCTTTTTTCCAAAAAAATCACTACTGACTATATTATAGAAACATTTTTATGTCATTGTGGTCATATAGAGTTTATTACTACACATGCTAATGAAGATATCTTTAGCAGATTAAAAGTAAATCTAAAAAAATATTTGAAAGATTTTTTATTTTCACACTGGACAGATACAAGTATGCTCCTCAAAGATAGTGTTACAATATAGTGCAGTTAAAAGAAAAACAACCTTATAGACTCTTTATCAGAGACTTGTCAGGAAATAGTTATTTTACCCGATTGACACAGATTTTTGAACAGTCCCCTTTTATACAGATCTAATGGAAACACTTGACTATAAGATAGTGGATAGTATGCTTTTATGGCTATAATCAAGTAACTCTAGGTTTGTGAGTTACTTTCATTTTTTCTATCATCTCAAAATTATTTTAAATGATACCCTTCTAGACTTCTTCTTATCTTCAAACTGTGTATAAACAATCTTTTTACTTGAACTATAACCACTACCTCTTAAAATTTTGGAAAGCCATTTTTGTATCTGTTTGGGCTGTGTATGAAATAAATTGCTAATGACTTCATAAGAGCGATTTAATGATAGTTTTTCATTGTTAAGATACTTTGTTTTAAAGTTAGTATCGTTATTCCATTCACTAGATGTATGGCCATTTACCTCAAATGTCTGAACGATCTGGCGATTTTCATAGAGGAATGGTAATAGCTTGTTAGAAAACTTTTTCATAAAATCCATTTGCATTTTTGTGAGTTTATATTGACCTACATCGAAATAGAGCCTATTATCTATGAGTGAGATTGTGAGATCATTCTTAATCATAATCTGTTTTAACTTTATCTCTTTAGCGAAAATTTTATTAAGTTTTTCATAGAAAGTATCAACATCTGTAGAGACTTGGGAGAGTGTTGCATCTTGATTTAGTTTTGTAATCCACATATTAGTCTCTTGTGAATTGTTATCGGTATGAACACCAGCAACTGCTGCTTGAGAGTTATGCATAATCGTCACTGCATTAAACTGGTCATAATTTTCTTCTCCATAGTGTTCTTGCTTTAGCATAACAAGATTTGAGTCAAGAATCATTGCTAGTCCATCAGTATCGTAGGTGTCTTTTACATATCCAACGGCAATAAACTTTCCGTTAGAGTACTCTTTTATATCATTGAGTTCACTAGGGTAGGTAGTAAATATCTCTTTATCTATGAGTATATTTTGGTAGAGGTCAAATTTTAAGATGCGAATATGCTCTTTTTGCATATGGTTGTACTGTGTAAGGAGAATAACAAAATTATTATCTTTAAGACGAATAATCTTTTTTGGTAGCATAGTATTATCACCATTGCCTACTTTTTGATAATGTTTTAACCAAATTCTATTACCATTTTCACTTACTCTCATCATGCTGACATCTCGGTTGTTTTTGTATGAAGTCTCACCTATTACTATGATAGAACCATCTCTTGCTTCTACGGCATCTATCCCATTATCATCATAGCCTGTTCCATACTTTTTACTCCAGAGCTTTCGTCCATCTTTAGAAAAACGTGTTAAAAAGATGTCATTATTACCAAGTCCTGAGTTAAACATATTGTCACTATACGCACGAGATGTTGTAGATGATCCTATGGCTAAGACACCTCCATCACTAAGAAGAATAAGGTTATTCATACGGTCATAGTTTTTAGTACCAAATATTTTTGTAAAAATAATGTTAGCATGTGCATCTAGTTTAGAGACAAGGAGAGAACCATCAAGTGTATAGCCACCAACAAAGTAACCATTTGTAGGTGTTTTTACAACTGCTATAGCCTTATTAAAACGAGAAATTTTAGCAATTTTTGAAAAGATTATATTTGCTGCATTATCCACTTTAATAATATGCATTTGAGAACCATATTTACTAGAAGTACTTGCTAAATAATCAAAAGCATTTGTATAACTTGTTGCAGATGATGCACTTTTCTTATACTCTTTTGAAAATCCAACTGCAGTGAGGGTTCGATCATAATCTTGAGTAATGTCAAAGAGAACAGCATCGAAAGGTTTATGAACAATAACTGAGTAGTCTGTTTTTGCAAGAAGGAGTGTTATAGGTAAAAGGACAAAGAATAGAAGTTTCATAAAGCTGCTTTTTTAAGTAAAACTAGCAAGATTTATTCCTATAATGAAAATTACTGAATTTGTGTTTATAAAGGGTGTTTAAAGTGAAGAAAAAGTCCCAAGAAAGGGACTTGAAGAAAACCTATTTAAGGTTTTCGAATGGTGCAGTTACAACTGCTTTACGAGTTACTGTATAAGGAACTAATGCTGCTGCACGAGCTCTTTTAATAACTACTGCAATCATGTCTTGGTGACGTTTACAGTTACCTGTTAAACGACGTGGCATGATTTTATATCTTTCTGAAAGAGAGAAACGTAGTGCTCCTGCATCTTTATAATCCATGAAGTCTACTTTTGCTTCACAGTATTTACAATATCTTTTTTTGTATTTTCTTTTTTCTGCCATAGTGTTTCCTTTGTTATCTATTTTTTTCTAAAATGGAATTTCATCTTCATCAATATCTATCGTTGGAATCGACTCTGCACTAGGCATTTGACGACTCTGTTGCTGCGCAGCTTGGTTGTTGTAACTTCCTTGGCTTTGTGGCTTTTGATAGCTCTGTTGCTGTTGTTGTGCTGGTTGCTGATAACTTTGTTGTTGCTGAGGTTGTTGGTAACTCTGCGCTTGCCCTTGAGCAGGAGCATTGTATCCGCCACCTTGTTGTATCCCTTGGTTACTATTCATTGGAGCACCTGCTTGTGGATTGTATCCACCTTGGTTATCTCCTTTAGAATCTAGCATCTGCATTGTTTCAGCTATAACAGAGTGTTTTGATCTTTTCTGTCCATTTTGGTCAACCCACTGTTCAAAGTTTAGTCTACCCTCTACAAGGATTTTACTCCCTTTTCTAAGGTATTGGTTAGCGACTTCGCCACTTCTTCCAAAGAATGTGATATCTACAAAACATACTTCCTCTTTCTTTTCACCATTACTAGTGAACTTACGACTTGTAGCGATTGCAGTTTTTGCAATAGCTGAGCCAGATTGAGAGTATCTAAGTTCGATATCACGTGTTAGGTTACCAACTAAAATTATTTTATTGAACATGTGTTTTCCTTAATTGTTAAGTCTAATGACTACTCAGCTGCTGCTTCAGTCGCTACTGGAGCTTCTGTTTCTACTGCTGGTGCTTCTTCTGCTACTGGTGCTTCTGTTGCTGGAGTCTCAACTACTGGAGTTTCAACTTTTGCTGGAGCTTCTGCAGCTTTTTTAGCTTTTTCAACCATTGTATTAAATGCAGCTATTTCACGATTTGTATCGTATTTAATAGTTACAAAACGAAGTAAATCTTCGTTAATACGGAAACGTCTTTCAATTTCAGAAATTGCTGATGGAGTGATTGATGAATAGATAACATGGTAGTAACCACGCTCGTTTTTATCAATAGGGTAAGCTAATTTTCTCATTCCCATTGGGCTTGTAGCAGCGATTTCGCCACCGTTTGAAGTGATAACTTCTTCGATAGCTTTAACGCTAGCTTGAATCTCTTCTGCTGTTAATGTAGGTTTTACGATTACTAAGTTTTCGTAGTTTCTCATATAGTATGATCTCCTCTTGGTATTAGCCAGTTAATGGCGTTTGTTTCCCCCTCGGATTTGTATACAGTGTCATCAATTGACATTGCAAAGAGAAAGGAACCGGAATTATATCTAAGAGTTACTTAAGAAGTTATTTATTTAAAAAGTAAAAAATCATGGCAAAATGCAATAAAATCAGAGTTTAACATTTCATAGGGTATAGTTTCAAAAATTCAGATGGTAGAAAAGATATGGCAAAAAGAAAAACAGTAAAGAAAAAAACAAAAAGTACAAATAGCTCTAAAATTTTAACATATATTGCATGGGCACTTGCAATTGTAGCACTGATACTAAGCTCACTATTAGTTGGTTATTATGTTGGCTATGATGATGCACAAAAAAAAATGAGTGATGAAAATAAAACAGAAAAAAGTAAACGTTTAGCTCTTCTCAAGAAACTAGAAAAATCTGTTAAAAATGAAAAGAATGTTTCACATCGACTAAAAGAAGTTTTGAAAAAAGAGACTAAAAAACCAAAACAGTATATCTCTGCATCACATGAACTAGATGGAAACCCTCTCTCAAAAGAGCCTAAAATGATTAAACGCGAGAAGCGAGTTGTTGGGCATAGACCTCGTTTAGCAATCATTATAGATGATGTTGGTACATCTTCTCAGGTAAGAGCCATTAAAAGTTTACGCCTACCTCTTACTATGTCATTTTTACCACCAAGTAAAGGTAGACCAAATACACCGCGTTTAGCTTCACATGAAAGTTTCTATATGATTCATTTGCCAATGGAAGCAAAAAACTGGACTGCAGAAGAGCCTTTTACTCTCCGTATCCATGATTCTCAATCACATATATCTGAGAGAATAAAAGAGATAAAAAGACTTTTTCCAAAAACAAGATACATTAATAATCATACAGGGAGTAAATTCACTTCGAATGAGATAGCTATGAATAGACTCATAACAGCACTTAATGCAAACAAAATTAGTTTTATAGATAGCAGAACAACAGCAGAGACTAAAGCACCTAAAGTACTCAAAAATTTCGGACTTAAGTATATTGCAAGAGATGTGTTTTTAGACCATCATATGGATAAGCCCTATGTTTTAAAACAGATAAAAGAGGCTATAAGAGTTGCAAAGGCACATGGCACTGCAATCGCGATTGGTCATCCACATAAAAATACATTACAAGCACTTTATGAGTCGAAAAAACTTTTGAAAGATGTAGATCTCGTGTTGGTTAATAAACTCTAGGCATGAAAAATGATAGAAGAGTTTAGTTTTCATATAAATGAATTAGATGCTATGAAGAGTTATCCCAAAGAGTTATACTTTTTAGGGGATACTTCATTCTTACAAAGAAAAAAGATATCAATAATCGGTAGTCGTAAACCAAACCAGTATGCAAAACATAAGACTCAAGAACTTGCACAAAAACTCTCTTTAAATGGTGTTTGTATCGTAAGTGGTGGTGCTATTGGAGTAGATGCGATTGCACATAAGGCAGCTAAAAGTGAAAATACTATAGTCATAGCTGCAACGGGACTAGATAAACGCTATCCGAGTATTAATGCTAAATTGATTGAAGAAGTAGAGCAAAAAGGTTTAGTTATAAGCCAGTTTAAAAAAGGTTCTCCTTCCACTCGTTATAACTTTGTCCTGAGAAATGAGCTTGTTGTTGCTCTTGGTGATATTCTCATTGTTACCTATGCGGATGTAAACTCTGGAAGTATGAGAAGTGTAGAGTATGCTCAAAAGATGGGAAAAGAGATCTATGTACTTGCTCATAGGATAGGAGAGAGTGAGGCGACAAATAAACTTCTAGCAGAGGGAAAAGCAAAAGGTATTTATGATATTGATACTTTTGTAAGAGAGTTGTGCGGGGAAAAGATGAAAAATAAAACTACTACTGAAGATCTGTTTATAGAGTTTTGTAAGTCTAACCCTAGTTATGATGAAGCTTTAAAAATATTTCCTTCAAGAGTGTTTGAAGCAGAACTACTTGGAGAGATAGCGGTGAAAAATGGAGTGATAACACTCCTTTAAATCCTTCTTAGATTATAAGCATTGCATCGCCATAAGAGTAAAAACGGTACTTCTCTTTTATAGCTTCGCTGTAGAGTTTTTGAGTTTTTTCTAAGCCTACAAAGGATGCAACTAACATAAGTAGTGTAGATTTTGGTAGGTGAAAGTTTGTAAGTAGATGATTTACTCGGCTTGGTCTATTGTTTGGGTGAAGGAAGAGGTTTGCTTCACCACTTTGCACTTTTCCATGTTTATCATAAAACTCTACAGTTCTAGTAGAAGTGGTCCCTATACTTAATACAGGGAGATGCCCATCAAGTATTTTTTTAGCTGCATCAGAAATGTTGTAGTATTCTGAATGCATTGGATGTTCGGTAATTACTGTTGCATCGACAGGTTTAAAGGTACCGCTTCCTACATGAAGTGTTACATAGGCATGTTTATGATTTTTACAGATTCTTGCATGTTGTTCATCTGTAAAATGAAGAGACGCAGTAGGTGCTGCAACGGCTCCCTCTTCACGAGCAAAAACTGTTTGGTACTCGCTTGCATCCTCTTCATTATCCTCTCTTTGTATATATGGTGGAAGTGGAATATGACCTATCTTGTCTATGATAGGAAGAAGTGCTTCAAAACGGAGTGGTATCTCTTCTTGAGAGAAGTTTACGACTCTGCTTCCATCTTCATTGAGTATTTTAACTTCTGCTGTAAGGGATTCATCAAAGTTTATGATTGTACCTACTTTTACTTTTCCACGGATGTAAACATTGATATCATGTGCATTAAGAGCTCTATTTATAAGTAGTTCTATCTTCCCACCGCTGGGTTTAAAACCAAATAGTCTTGCTTTTATAACTTTGGTATCGTTAAAAATAAGTGCCGTATTTTCAGGAATGTATTTTTCAAAGTTGTAAAAGTAGTCGTGTGTAATAGTATCAGTTTTTCTATCATAAATAAGAAGTTTTGCATGGTCTCGTGGTGAGGCTGGGTGAGTTGCTATGAGCTCCTCAGGAAGAGTGAAATCATAGCTTTGTGTGAGAAGTTCGGCAGATATTTCTACCATTTGCTACTCTTTTTCTGATGGCGTTTTAGTTAAAATTTCTTGATCTTCTTCATCATCATCCTCGTCTTCATCATCTTCATCTTTTGCTGGATTTACAGCTTTGACTATAAGAATAGAAGCACCATAAAGGATAATAAGTGGTCCAGCCATAAGTAGTTGTGTAAGAACATCTGGCGGTGTAAGAAGGGCTGCAACGATAAAGATAATAACGATAGCATATTTGAAAAATGCTATCATCTGTTTGTCATTTACAAGTCCAAGAAGTGCTAAAAAGTAAGCAAATACAGGGAGTTGAAATGCTAAGCCAAAACCAAACATAATCTTTGTGAAAAAACCTACATAATCTTCGATATTTATAAGTGGTGTAAACTTAAAACTACCAAAGGTGATGAGAAAGTCAAAGCCAAAAGGAGTTACTACATAGTAGGCAAACAGAACACCACTGAGAAACATTGTAGTACCCCCAATAACAAAGGGAATAACCATCTTTTTCTCATTTGCATAGAGACCTGGTGCTATAAACATCCAGATTTGTGAAAGTATAACAGGAATAGAAGCTAAAATTGCTGCAAAGAATGAGACTTTAAGTGCTACAAAAAATGCACCCCCAACCTGAGAAGTGGTAATCATCCCATCTGCAGCATGCACAGACTTTTTTCCTACTTCAATAAGGGCAATGTTAAGTGGTTCAACCATCCAGTTAAGGATAGCTTCATGAAATGCGAACATAACAAAGAACATAATGATGAGACTTGCTACCGAAATTCCTAATCTTTTTCTTAGCTCTACAAGGTGGGGGCGGAGTTCATCAAACATCTATTTTCTCTTCTTCTTTAGGAGTTTCTTTTTTCTTCTTTTTTTTAAATGTCACTACATCTTCTTCTTTATCACGTTTATCTACAACTACATCAACATCATCATCTGCCAAGAGTGTATCTGTGATGCTGTTCATATTCATATTTGTAACATTTGTAATTTCAGAAGATGCTTTTGTAAGCTCTTCTTTATATGCAAGAGCCTCTTTTTTAATGTCTGCTACATGAATCTCCTCTTCAAGAGTATCTTTTACAGAGCTAATAGCGTTTTTAGTACTTCTAAAAAATTTAGCAATATCAACCATAGCACCTGGAAGTTTATCTGGTCCTAAAAAGAGGATGGCGATGACAGCGATTATAAGTATTTCAGTAAAACCCATACCAAACATGTGAAGCCTTCATAGTTATTTCATTATTGGTTGAGATTTTATCTAAAGAATGATTAAAGAGTGATTATGCAGTTAAAAAGAGAGTAATTTCATCTGCTAAGAGATACTCAGGGTTGTAATAAACACCATTTTTATACTTTAGTTTTTTTTCAATAACTAAGATATCCGCCTGTTTGAGTTCACTTTTTGACATAAGATTTTTATCTATACCGACACATGAGCGCATACCGAGAAAAAACTGTTCTATTTTTCTATCCTCTTCATCTAGTTGCTCCTCTCTTATCTCTGTAGGGTTTTTGATATACTCTTGGATAATGGTGTTTGGGTAGTAGCGTTTTAGTCCTAGTTTCCCAACAGCTCCTGCTCCAACACCAATATACTCTTTGTATCTCCAGTAACCTAAGTTATGTGTAGATTGGTAGTTCCCAAAGTTACTAATCTCATATTGGGGGAGACCTTTTTGTTGGATAGTTTCAAATATCCATGAAGTTAGCTCTAACTCTTCGGCACTCATTTGAGGTTTTGACTCAAAGGCAGTTCCCTCTTCGATGGTAAGAGCATAGGCACTGATATGATTTATGGGAAGAGTAAATGCTATCTCAAGATCATTTGCTATAAGCTCTTTAGTGTCTCCTAATGTAGCATAGATGATATCAAGTGAGAGATTCTCATAGCCTATCTTTTTTGCATTTTGTATGGCTTCTTTAGCCATTTCAGGAGTGTGAGCACGATTAAGTAGTTTTAATTTTTTTGCATCAAAACTCTGTACACCAAAACTTATACGATTTACACCAAGTCTCTTCATCCCTTCTAGCCACTCATAAGTTGCACTATTAGGATTTGCTTCACTTGTAATCTCTATATCATTTTGAAAGTAGGGTTTTAAAATCTCAAATATTGGAGCATAGAGTTCAGGGGATACAGTAGAGGGTGTACCTCCTCCTATAAAGAGTGTCTCTATTGAACTCTTTGTCGCTTTAAAACGCTGTAGCTCAAACTCAAGTTGGAGTTTGAGTGCTTGCATATACTCTTGTTTGAGGTGAAACTTATCAACATAGGAGTTAAAAGCACAGTAGGAACATTTGGAGTCACAAAATGGAATATGAATATATAATAACATTCGAGATTGTATCTAATTCAATATAAAAGTGCTATAATCATTACATGACTACAAAGATGATTGAAGATGAAATTGCACAATTTAATGATAGGTTTTTTGATGAGTATTTTGAACTTGTTGATATTAATATAGATTTTATTGAGTCTCATAAATTATACCAGCCAAAGCAGAATTATTTTTTGACTTATGATTTTTTGATGACTACTATAAAACATTTTACAAATCTTGATTTTCGTTTTATTAATGGTACTTTTGAGAAGTTAAACCGTGATGTAATCATTATTCATAAGCAGTATTTGAAGCTCTTGGAAAATGAAAAAAATATTAGCAAAATCTTTCAAGAGTATTTTTTAAAGAACTCACCTCTTTTTCAAGAGATGTTTAAAGGCCTTATGGAGTTACAGAAAAGTGTGGCATTAAGTGAATATGAGCAAGAGACAAAAGAGATTTTAAATGAACACTATCGTGAGATGAAAGCAATCTATTATGAGTATTTTACAGCAGATATTTTATTGATAAATAAAGATTTCATAGCTACTTTGAAATCTATTTTAAATACAAAAATCTACTACCTTGATAAACTTTTATGGATGTATGCTAAAGAGTCAGAAATAATAAGCCATTTTTTAAGGACACTCAAACTAGGGGAACATGCTAGTAGTAAAAAATATATAAACTACAGATTAAAAGTTACTTTACCCTATTCTGATAACTATAAATATTTACAAAAATGTGCAAGGATTTACAAATGATACACAATGTTGTATATGATGAAGAGGATATAGATACTTTTTTAGAGTTAACTCGAAAAATTGATAATACTGAATCGAAAATAATGAAAAAACTTTTAAGTGTGCAGAATAGAATTTCTCTTATTGCAAACATAGATCCACAAGAGCTAAAAGCTATTATTTATGATTTGAAATTTATAAAGTATGATAAAAAAGATCTTGTTGTTGATCAGGGTGATATTTCAAATGCGATCTATTTTATACTATCTGGAGAGTTTAGTGTTTTTGTTGGCTCTCATAAAGTGGGGATCTTAAAGGCTCGAGATACATTTGGGGAGAGTGCTGCCATATTTCAAGAGAAGAGAAATGCTACAGTAATATGTTCGAGTGAGCAAGCAACACTCCTCTCCTTTTGTATAGATGAAGAAAATATGGATTTTTGTGCTCCTGCACTAGCAACACTTTATAAAAACCTTGCACATCAGATAAATCATAAGTTAGAAGGTGTTAATAAAACACTTATTCAAATAACATAAGTGAAAAAGGTGTTTATATGAGGAAAATCTTACCATTATTGAGTGTAATACTCCTTTTAAGTGCTACATCTCTCTTTGGAGATATTAGTGGTCTTGGATATGGAGTTTCACTAAAAGAGGCAAAAGTGGATGCACTTGCTGATATGAGTCAAGCCATTAAGAGTGAGGTAAGAACACTCTACAAAACTGAGAGTACAAACGAGTACTCAAAATCAGAATTAAACTCTCAAGTGAGTTCTAACCTTCCTATCTTAGGAGCAGAGTTTGAGACTATCTCGGATAGTAAACTCAAAGAGGTTCAAGTACGGCTTCTCACAAAAAAGTCAGCAAATTTATATAAGAAAAAGCTCGAATTACTCAACAGAGAGATGCAAACTACTCTAGAAGAGATTCGTAACGCTCACTCAAAAAACTTTCAACTTACATCTTATGAAACTCTCTATGCACTTACGAAAGAGTACGAGAGATATAGAAGTGTTGCGATACTCTTAGCACCACAAATAAAATATACTCCTAAGATTACACAGGTGCAAGTAGAGAGTGAAATAGTAAAACTGAGTACAGATATTGACACTTTAGATTTAGCAACTTCTGTTCTTGGAACAGCCTTTAAAGAGAGGTCTATTTTTATCTATCCTCCTCATATCGTAAATAGTAAAACTATAGCAGAATTTGGTTCTGCACTTTTAACACAACTCAAGGGGAAGTTAGATGTCGCTAGTAGTCTCTATAATGCTAAATATATCTTAGTTGGTGAGTATATAGTCCTGAAAAAATCGATGATTTTAAATATGCAACTTTTGGATATAGAGACAAAAGAGATTGTAAAATCTAAAACAGTTGTTATTAATGCCAAAGCCTATGAGGGTATTGGTACAAAACCACAAGCTGTAGACTTTACTACACTACTTACTCAGGGTGTAGCACTCTCAAGCTCTCTAAAAGTAACTCTAAGTACAAATAGAGGGAGTGAAAACCTTCTTTTTGAAAAAGGTGAAGAGGTAGAACTCTTTGTAAAGCTCAATAAAATGGGTTATTATTATGTGGTGGGATACACACAAACACAAGATACCAAAATGTCATATCTTTTAGAGTTAAGTGAAGGAAGCGGGAGTAGCCGTTTTGTTAAGTTTGTAAATGCTGATGACGCTTCAAAATGGATGAGTCTTGGTGCTTTTACTGTAGAAGCACCATTTGGAATAGAGAGTTTGCAAGTCATAGCTTCAAATAAAAAGATAAAAAAATTACCACAAGTAGAGTATGATGAAGAGAGTGGCTATTATATAATTTCTAAAAAGATTAAAAAAGCATTAAAACATACAAGAGGGCTTCGTCCTAAGCGGACAGGAAAACTCGAGAGTAGTGAAGATGTGATGAGTTTCACTACCATGAAGTAGGAAATAACTAGAAGATAGTTATTTCTCTAGTACTACTCTAAATCCAGTTGACTTGGTTTTAGAACTCTCACTTATCTCTTGGCGTTTATAGACTTCTAGTACATCATATTCACTATAGTATGTGCCACCTCTAAGAACCTTGATATCAGAGTTGTTATCTCCGTTGAGATACTCTGTAGAGTCATAAGCATAAAAACTGGAGTCTGTTATTTCGGCAACATTTCCTAAAATATCATAGAGACCAAATTTATTTGCTTTTTTTGTACCTATCTTATGAGGGTGATGATTTGAGTTGTTTTTATACCATGCATAGAGCTCGAGCTCTGCCTCATCATCACTAAAACCATAAATAGTATTTGATCCTGCACGAGCAATATACTCCCACTCATTCTCCGTTAGAAGTCTATAGTGCTTTTTACTCTTTTTTGAGAGCCATTTTATATAAGCACTTGCATCTATATAGGAGATATTTATAACAGGATGTTTACCTCTTCCCCAGCCATTATCTTCTGCCTCTATCCAACCGGTAGAAGTTGTAAACATATCATACTCTTCAAAACTAACCTCATAAGCACCTACATAAAACTCTTTTTGAATAACTACTTCATGCTCTGGTGCAGACTCAAAGTCATCATTATTTCCTTTGATATATTTACCAGCTTTTATAAGAACAAGTTGTGGCTCTATATAGCGTTTATGGCGGATAAAATTTACACTGGTAGTTCTCTTTAGCGTGTGAGCTCTTTTTAATCCACGTGTAGTGACTTTTTTTACAAAGTAAAAAGGTGCCAATATCTCACTATATGTACTTGGTCTCTGCTTCGCTTTTGTTCTGTTATAGACATCTATTCGTGTCTGTTTAAAAGTAGCCTCTATATCTTTACCTGATAGTATATTTTCTGCTAAACTTTTTGCAAAAGGGCTATTTCCATCTTTAGGACCATCGAGTGCTTTTTCTCCTGCTTGTGCAGAGTATGCAACAAAAAGTCCTTGGGGTGAGACAAAGGGAGCAAGCCCCTTTTTTGTATTGTTTCTAAGGGGATTATCTCTACATGCATCTAATATAATGATGTTAAGTCTATTACTACTCTCTTTAAAAATTCTGACAACTTTACTGATATCAAGTGAAGTTGTTTTTAACATATCTTCATTTTGAAAGTTGGCATTAATGGGGACAAGATAGTTTGTAGCATCTATCTCAACTCCATGCCCTGCAAAATAAAATAGCCCTGTAGTCTCAGGAGTAAGCTCTTGTTGGAATCTTTTTAAAGCACTATCTGTCTCCTGTTTAGTTGCATTATTAATCAGTATGACTTTAAACCCTGCTGTTTTTAAACGCTGTGAGATGAGTAGTGTATCATTGACTGGATTATAGAGATTATTAGGAGTAGGGTAGTTGTTGTTTCCTATAACAAGGGCAATTCGTTGTGATGATGCATAGAGTGAAGTTGAGATAAAGATTAGTATAACAGACAATAAGAGTCGAATCATTCTATCCTCCTTTTATTGTTAGTTACATTATATATCTATTTTAATTAGTATAAAAATAGATATAGCGGATGTTGTTCTGTACAAATACAAGTACTTTGGCAGATGTAAGCTCATTTGCTTGAGTGATAATATCAGATTTTTTTACTGATCCTCTGAGTACCTTCGTTTTTAGTAGTTTATGTGATGTTGTGTAGTTTGTAATATCAGAGTATTTAAGTACCTTTATTATTTTTACATCTCTACTGTAGGTTGGAACACTCTCTTTTTTACGCTCTTCTTTTTTAACTACTTTTTCTGTTTTTGAACTTACTGCATACTCTGCTTTGAGTGAATTTACATCTGCAGAGTACTCAGGCGAAAGATTCGCCATAAGTAAAGTTGTACTAAAAGTAAAAAGGGAAAGAGTTACAAGTAACTTCTTCATTAGTTAGTTCCTTTTGTGTCTTTTAATCCTAGAACATTGAAAAGTTTACTTACAACAATGTCTGCAACTGTCGTAGCAACTTCTTTTTCATCTGCTACATTATCAACTTGGATATCAAGACCAAATTGGAATTTCTCTTTTGAAAAAATCATATTATTTAAAGTAAGTGCACTAAACTTTGTATCACCAATAGTTGAGTTATAGTCAAGTGCTATAGTACTATTTGAAGCTGTTTTGATACCTTTCGCTTTTGTTGTAAGATATCCATCTATAACGATGTTATATGCAAGGTCATTGCTCTCTTCATTTTTTGTTGTAGTAACGGATGGGTAGATAGTTACAACTCTATCTGCTTTAGCAGGAGATGATGCAAGTTTAAAGTTATTTGCTTTGAAGTATTTAGCGATTTCTGCTTTTACACCATTTGTAAAAAATCTATCTGTGTTACCTTGATAGATAGTTCTAAAGTAGTAAGTTTTACTAGATTCAAAGTAATCATCAACAAAGTCACCAATATTATCAGAGACTACAAATTTGTTAATAGCAATTGAGAAAGGTTTTGAGTAACCCTCTAATCTGATATATCTTGATGGTGTAATGTTACCATTTGATGGAATTGTAATAGTAGCATCACTAAATCCCTCTTTTTTTGTTGGATCGTAAGTTACAGTAACTTCACATTTTTGACCAACTTTTAAAGATGTTTTACAATCTGTTGTATATTTGAAACTACTTGCATCTTCACCACTTCTTTTTGGAGCTTTAAGTTCAAGAAGGCCAAGTCCATCATTCTCAATTTGAATATATTGCTTTTTATTAAGTGCATTAAACTTAAGTTTTACAGTTCTCTCTTGTTTTACTTTTGTAGATTTAATTGGAGAGATATAGCCATGAAATTTGTCTTTTGACTCTGCATTAATAAGAATATTTGTTACTTTATGCTTTATATCATTAGAAGCAATTTCTAAAATCGAAGTAAATCTACCTTCATTTTTTCCTGTAAATTTAATAGTTAAGTTACAAGACTCACCACCTTTTAAAGGTTTATTACAGTTGTTAGAAGATTTTAAAAGATGTGAAGGGTCTTTAAGGTTAAGTCCCGAAATAGTTAGTGTTTTGTCACCTCTGTTTTTTAGCATAAGTGATGCTTCTGTTTTCGTTGTATTGTTGAGGTTTATTTCATATTGAAAATCTTTTTTTTTCTTAACTTTTGTCTTTTTAATATCTGTAGTAATAAAAAGTTCTTGTGAACGTTCTATTTTAGTTGGTGTAAGTGTAGTAGATTGTTTAGGAGCACAACCTACAGAGAGAAGAGCTATTGCTGAGAGAGCAATAATAGAGAAAGATGTTTTACCGATATTCATTGGTATTCCTTTTTTTTAATTAATCTATTTTACAGTTTAAATGTTAAAAACCATATTAAAACAAAAAGTATTATTTGTAATTTTAAACAATAGTGGGTCTCTTTTAACTACATTATATTCTTTTAATCACTATTTTTGTATAATCGCGATAATTAAATATAGGTAAATAAATGAGTATTAAAAGTGAATATCGTCCAAATGTGGCGATGATTATTGTTTCAGAGAATTACCCAGATAAAAAAGAGATTTTTATCGCACAGCGTAATGACCTTCAAGATATTTGGCAGTTCCCTCAGGGTGGAATTGACAAGGGTGAAGAGGTTCAAGAGGCACTTTTCCGAGAGATGGAAGAGGAAATAGGAACAAAAGAAGCTGTAATTGTTGGTGAGTATCCTGAGTGGATATCTTACGATTTCCCTAGTAAAATTGCTGAGAGAATGAAACCCTATACTGGTCAGAGACAGAGATACTTTCTGATGAAGCTGAGTAAAGATGCAAAAATCAACTTAGCAACAGAACATCCAGAGTTCATGGCACATAAATTTGTAAGTGTTACAGATGTCTTAAATCATACAGCACATTTTAAAAAACCAGTATATGAGACAGTGCTAAATTATTTTAAAAATGAAGGATTATTATAAATGTTAATTGTTCAAAAATTTGGTGGAACAAGTGTTGGCGACCTAGAGCGTATTGGAAATGTTGCTGCACGTGTTAGTGCTACTGTAAAAGAGGGTAATGATGTAGTAGTTGTTGTTTCTGCTATGAGTGGTGAAACAAATAAACTTGTAGGGTATGCTGAGCATTTTTCAGAAAATCCAGCTCGCGCTGAGATGGATATGCTTCTAAGTGCAGGGGAGCGTGTTACAGCATCACTTCTCTCAATAGCACTACAAGAGATGGGTCATGAGGCGACAGCGATGACAGGAAGAAAAGCGGGCATAATTACTGATATACACCATACAAAAGCACGTATAGAAGAGATAAATCCTGAAGTAATGCAAGCAGCAATTACAGCGGGAAAAATTATTGTTGTTGCAGGTTTTCAAGGTGTGAATGAGCACGGTGATGTTACAACACTAGGTCGTGGTGGTAGTGATCTTTCTGCTGTTGCGATAGCAGGGGCATTAAAAGCGGACTTATGTGAGATATATACAGATGTAAGTGGAATCTTTACAACGGACCCTCGTATAGAGCCAAAAGCAAAAAAGTTAGAAAAAATCTCTTATGAAGAGATGTTAGAACTTGCATCTCTTGGTGCGAAAGTTTTACAAAACCGCTCTGTAGAGATGGCAAAAAAACTTAATGTAAATTTAGTAACAAGAACAAGCTTCTCAAATGAAGAGGGGACATTAATAACGAAAGAGGAAAATATCATGGAAGCACCATTAGTAAGCGGAATCGCATTAGATAGAAATCAAGCACGTATCTCACTTCTTGGGGTAAAAGATAGACCAGGGATTGCATCTGATATCTTTAATAAACTTGCAACTGCTGAAGTAAATGTTGATATGATTATTCAAAATAAAGCTGTTGATGAGACTACAAACATAGACTTTACGGTACCAGTAGGCGATTTGAAAGATGCTAAGGCTATAGTAGATACTTTTGTAAAAGATGGTGAGATAAATGCTGACTCTTACAATGAAGATATCTGTAAAGTTTCTGTTGTTGGTGTTGGAATGAGAAGTCATACAGGTGTTGCGGCAAAAGCATTCTCAACTATGGCGGATAACAATATCAATATTAATATGATTTCAACAAGTGAGATAAAAATTTCAATGGTAATTGATGAAAAATATGCAGAGTTAGCAGTTCGTGGTCTTCACGATGCTTATGAGTTAGATAAGTAGTCATATGTCTCAGACATACCTACCTGACTTTGCACAGTGGACACTTGATGCTATTCGTGAAGAGGGTGGTAGCCTTAGTTGGTTAGAAGAACAGCGTTTTGAGTGGTCAAAGACAACAGCATATGCACTTGAGCAGATACTTCAAGGTAAAACCATTATTCTTATTACTGATGAAAAAAGAAAATGGTTAGAGAGTTATATACTCTCCTCTTTAAATAGCGCTTCACTAGATCGACCTCTTATTCCTATCCTGAGTATTGATGCCCTTTTTGTTCACTACAATAGTGTGAGTGGTGGTGAGATGATAGATGTTTTAGATGATATGATTTCATTAGCGCATAAAGATGATTATTTTTTCTGGTATATTGGAAAAGGTGAAGATAAACGCTGTGATATAGCCAAAAGAAAAGATAATAGCTACTTCTGGATGTTTGATGAAGATTTTAATGATGCTTTCACTTTAAAGTCTTATGATAAAATTTTAGATATTAAACTTCTACAACTCTACCGACTCTTTGATGCTTCATTAAATGCTACCATGTTTGGAGAGGTTGATGCAAGCTCATAATGCTGTAAAAGGGCATATAATTATCTCTGATGAGATAGAAGAGGAAGCATCCCAACTAGAAAGAGAGTTGTCTCCACATAGAGTTGTAAAGTTTGTAGTCACGGATGAGAGCTTTAAAATAGAGCATGCAAAAGCAGTTTTAGCAGAAGCTTATATAAGTGAAGCGGAGACTAAGTATATTATATTGGGGGCATCTGATCTTACAGATGTTGCACAAAACTCTCTTTTAAAACTTTTAGAAGAGCCTCCTCATAATATAGAATTTATTATTATAAGTCCAACAAAATCAAACCTACTTCCTACTGTTCGTTCTCGTTTGCCAATTCTTAAAGTAGATACCCATAGAGTAAAAGTAGAGATAGAGATAAGTCTTGCACGCCTCGACTATAAGGATGTATTTACATTTTTAAAAGAGCATGTACGAGTAAAAAAAGAGGATGCAAAAGAGTTGGTTCAAGCCCTCTTTTATCGTGCTACAGTGGTTGATATGCTTATCTTAACACCACTGCAGTTAGATAATTTCGATAAAGCCTATAGGTTACTAAATCTAAATGCCCGACCTCAAAGTGTACTCGCTATGTTACTTATGAGTTTTGCAAAGGATGTTTAATGATAGTAGAAAAATTATCTAATAGCCTAGATATAAAAAACTATCTAAAGAGATTAGGAGTTGATAGTGGGGGAGTAAATATCCTCTCCTCTAAGGCTCAGACACATATAATCAGTATAAAAGATTTGAATGTAGGTGGTGCAAATATTTTAAAGCAGGATGCCCTCTCTATTGGTGCAGATTTAGCTGTTCCTCGTGGCACAGTTCTAGCTCAAACACCAAGAGTTGATTGTCTTTTAATTGCTACTACTAAACAACTCGTGACACTTTCAAAAAAAGAGTTAGCACAGCCTTTTGGGCTAAAAAATCTCGCGCATAGATTAAAAGAAATCACACAACTAAAGAGTATAGAAAAAGTAGATATTATGGGTGTTATAAATGCTAATGATGATAGTTTCTTTGCAGATAGTAGATTTAGTGGTGAGGATGCTGTTGTAATGATTGAGCAGATGATTAGCGATGGTGCAACTATTATCGATATTGGTGGTGTCTCTTCTGCTCCAAATGCTAAGTTGATCTCCCCTGAAGTAGAACTCTCTCGAGTGAAACCGATTTTGGACCTTATAAAGGAGAGAGAACTTTTTAAGAAAGTCGCCTTTAGTATAGATAGTTATGAACCTATCGTTATAAAGTATGCACTAGAGTCAGGTTTTACAATTGTAAATGATATTACAGGTTTAGAAAATGATGCTGTTTGTAAGCTTTGCAGTGAGTATGGGGCAACGGCTGTTATTATGCATATGCAAGGAAAACCTCAGACAATGCAAGATAATCCTTTGTATGATAATATCTTAGATGAGGTCTATACTTTTTTAGAAGAGAGAGTAACAAAAGCAGAGAGTTTTGGTATTGAGAAAATAGTTTTAGATGTTGGAATTGGATTTGGAAAAACACTACATGACAACCTGACTCTTATAAAGCATTTAGAGCATTTTAGAACCTTGAAAAAACCACTTTTAGTTGGTGCTTCAAGAAAGTCTATGATAGATAAAGTTATAGCTTCTAAAGTAGAGGATAGACTTGGTGGGACTCTTGCAATTCATTTAGAGGCAGTTCGTAATGGAGCTTCTATACTTAGAGTTCATGATGTTAAGGAGCACTCTCAAGCACTGAAGCTTCAAGAGGCTCTTAATAGCGTTTAGAGCATAATTCCGCGAATCATATAAAAGAGTATAGCGGCAAGAATAGCTGCTGCTGGTACTGTAATAACCCATGCAGCAATAATCTTTTTCACAGCATCACGCTTTACGTACTCGACTTTTTTTGCTTTTTTGATATGTTTTTTTGCAGACTTAATGATTTTTTCTTCATCAGCTACTAGCTTGTAAAGTTCAACTACTCGTTCATACTCTGTAACACTCTTTTTAGGTTTTTTCTCTAGTTTTGAGAGTTCAGCTTTATAAGCACTTAGTGTATGTTTCTCATCTTTAATAATCTCTTTATCTTCTTCTATCGTCGTATCTGCATCACTTAAGTGTAAGTACTCTCGTAAGAAACCAACCCCAAAGACACCACCTATAGCGATATGTGTTGAACTTACAGGAAGACCTAGTTGTGATGCAATAATAACTGTAATTGAGGCAGCCATTGCGATAGAAAAAGCTCTGATTTGGTCAAGCTCTGTAATTTCAGAACCTACCGTTTTGATGAGTTTTGGTCCATAAAGGGCAAGACCAAGAGCGATACCTAGTGCTCCAACACCCATAACCCATAAAGGGATACTCGCTTTTGAAGATATACCACCATTTACTACAGCATCGTTAATAGCAGCTAAAGGCCCAATAGCATTTGCAACATCATTTGCACCGTGAGCAAAAGAGAGAAGAGCTGCTGAAAAGATAAGAGGAATAGTAAAAAGTGTATTTACTGAATCTTTAGTGTTTTCCATATCTGTAGTTGCTGAGAGTTTTTTACGTATTGCAAAAAATACTATGATCGCTATCACTCCACCCATTATAAGAGCTGTTAAAAGTGTTGGTTTTTTTGTCATCTCAATTGAGACGAAGGGAATTATATTGAGTATATCTACTACTGAGGGCCAGATTTTTTTGAGACCTTTAAGTGTAAGATATGTTACAAATGCCCATGACATTAGTGCTACAAAAACTGGAACATATTTTTTGGCAGCTTGAATTTTGTCATCTTTAAATACGATGGACTTTTTGATGGAGTAGAGAAAGGCTGCAGCTATAAGACCACCAAGAACAGGAGATATAACCCATGAAGCAGCGATTTTTCCCATTGTCCCCCATGAAACTATGCTAAACCCAGCAGCTGCAATTCCCGCACCCATTACACCCCCAACAATTGAGTGTGTTGTTGAGACAGGTGCTCGCATCATAGTTGCAAAGTTTAGCCATAGTGCAGCAGCAAGAAGTGCTGCCATCATTGCCCAGATAAATGGATCTGCATTACCACCAAATGCTGAGATATCAATAATCCCTTTTTTGATGGTTTTAACAACTTCCCCACCAGCTATTAGTGCTCCAGCAGCTTCAAAAACAGCAGCTATTATAATAGCCATAGTCATGGTCATCGCTTTGGAACCAACAGCTGGACCAACATTGTTGGCTACATCGTTTGCTCCGATATTCATAGCCATATAAGCACCTATAAGTGCAGCAATAGCTAGGAACATATTGTTAGGGATACCCCCATTATTTAAGAAACTAAATGTTAAGACACCTATCATAAAAAAGAGAGCAAAACCTAAACGGCTAAAGTCTGTACCACTCTTTTTTAATGCTTCTTCTTCTAGTTTTTGCATAGTTTGCATTTCCATCTATTTACCTTCACTTTGTATGTATGCTTTTACGATTTCTACTCTCTCTTGAGGTGTACTTCCATTTACTGGAGTCTCATTGAGTATCTGTAAAACAGAATAAGATTTTGGAGTAATTTGACCAAAGATAGTATGGTGACCATTAAGCCAAGGTGTTGCTGCTGTAGTTATAAAAAACTGACTTCCATTTGTCCCTGGTCCACGGTTGGCCATTGCAAGGATACCTGCTTTATCAAATGTTTTATCTTTAAACTCATCTTTAAAGTTTTTATGCCAAATAGACTCCCCACCTCTACCACTCTCTGTTGGATCACCACCTTGAATCATAAAGTTTTTGATAATACGGTGAAAGGCGATACCGTTGTAGTAACCATCTTTAATATGAGTCATAAAGTTTTCCACTGCAAGTGGTGCAATATCAGAAAAAAGTTCTATTTCAAGATCACCTGCTGTTGTTTGCAGTACAACAGTCGGGTGATTGAGATTTTGAGTTGTTTTTTGTATGGAAGTTGTTATAACCTCTTTTACAGGTTTTGAAGCATCTGAACTACAAGCACTAAAAAGTAAAGTGCTTAAAAGTATAGGGATAAGAATAAAGTTTTTCATTAGTGGCTCTCTTTGAAAGTTAAGCAGACTGAGTTAATACAATAACGGTCTCCTGTTGGTGCTGGACCATCTGGAAAGAGGTGTCCGAGATGTGAATCACATGTTGCACAGACTACTTCCACCCGTATCATTCCATGGGACATATCTTTTATCTCTGTAACAGCATTTTCTACCGCTTCAAAGTAGCTTGGCCAGCCTGTTCCAGAGTCAAATTTAGTATCTGATTCAAAGAGAGGTGCATCACAACATACACATCTGTATGTGCCTTCACCTTTATAATCGTAAAACTCTCCTGAAAAAGGGGCTTCTGTACCGTGCATTCTACATACTGAAAATGCTTCAGGTGTTAGTTGTGCTCTCCACTCTGATTCGCTCTTGACTACTTTGTTCATATTTATTCCTTAGATGTATTATCTCGTGGTAATCTTCTTCATAGAGAACATTGACACTCTCTGTTGCTAAATTAAAGGCATATTCTATCTCATTTTCGCTTGCTGAAAATAAATCTATCATAATAATATGTTTGACCCTTAGGGTATTAATGTCTGAATATTTACAAAGAAGAACTTTGCCTAGTTTTTGTTTAACAAGAGGGAGGTTACTCTCTAAAATTTGTGCTTGTGTTGTAATAAATTTATCTAAGTCATCAAAAAGATTTTCACAAGACTCCTCAGAGGCAGCAAGTACAATCCCATCTTCATTATCATTTACTAAATTGAAGATAATATTGAGTGCTTTTGCATAAGGATTTGTATTTTGAAAAGATATCTCTCTTTTTTCATTTTGATATGAGAGTGTTAAGGTCTGTATCTCTTGAGCTTCAAAAGTAGTATTTACAAAAAGAAGCTTATCTTTTTTTTGTAGATGCTTCAGATAGTCAATAAATTTTGAGTTATAGATATTTGCATCATCACAGATAAGTAGGGGTGAACTGTCAAATGACTTTTTCATTAGCTTATCATCTATATCTAATAGTTGTGTATGCTCTCTTCCTAGTTTTGTATTATGTCTATTAACAAGATCAAGTGGTGTTATAATCTCTATAGCACTTAAATCTATCTCAATGATTGCATGCTCTACAATTTCTAAAAGTCTTTTTTTGAAAATATCGCAGGCTAGAGTTGTAGGTTTTAAGATAATAATTTTATCATCTGGATTATTGAAAAGTTCAACTATTGACTTGAGTAGGATAAGTGAACTCTTTCCACTTTTATAGGGTGCATTGAGTATATTTAACTGCTCAAGAGGCTTATCTATAAACGCTATCTGCTCCCTGTTTGCAAAGTGAACATTTTCATCATCTAAAATGGCATACTGAATGAGAAGTGTCCCCATTACCAAGTCTGCTGTTGTTAAGTTAGTCGTTGCAGGAGAAACATCTTGCAGTTTTTTAAAAATATCACTCTGAAGGGAGTCACTAAAGATGATTTTATCTCGAGGAAGAAGAGCTTTAAAGGAGTCATTTAGATGCTCATACTCATCACTATTTAGGTTCTCCATCAACAAGAAGTTAAAGATAGGGATACCATCGTTATGTGTAAGTTCATTAAATTTTTTTCGGATAATATTATGAGTATTTTCAAAAGCTAAAGTATCGGCACTACTCTCTTGTTTTTGTGCTTTTTGAATCTCTGCATTTTTAAGTTCATCAAATGTCCACTCTTTTGTTTCAAATAGATAAAGACCTCTAGTATCATCAAGTACCATAATTGGAATAGTATATTTATCTGTGTGATGATAGATGTTTACATCTTTGAAAACAAGTAAATTACTTTGTGTAGATAAGTTTTTAAGTTTTTTAATGAGAATTGTATCAGGAATAGTAAGTGGTTTTTGACTTTTTTTAAAAAATGAGGTTATGAAAGATAGGTTCATTGGAGTAAGATAAAATCTTATCATCCTGAAAGGATGAATAAGAGATTTCGGTAACTATTTACCTGAAGCTACACGGTCTTTAAGACCTTTACCAGCTTTAAATTTAGGAACCATTTTATCTTGAGTAGTATAAGTTTTATCAGTACCTGGTACTTTACCACTTTTACCTTTTTGAAGTGCAGCAGTAAAACTACCAAAACCAACTAAAGAAACATCTTCTTTCTTTACTAGTGCAGTTGTAATAGCATCAGTAAATGCTTTGATTGCAGCTTCTGCTTCTACTTTTGTTTTGTATTCTCCACTTGCTTGTACTAATTCAACGAATTGAGCTTTATTCATAAATATACCCTTGGATTAAAATATTTTCCGAACTTCCATCGTGGACGGAACAATTCAGCTATAGATACTTTATACTTTATTTGCTTAAATTTTTCTTCTTTTTAGCAATATCTCCCCAAATATATGAAATCTTTTGTCTTTTGAATCCATATATAGCCCGTTTCAAGAGTTTTGTGAAATTAGGATGTGTCTCATGTGATAAGATTAAAGTGGCAATCTCTTTTAATTTTTTATATTTATCTCTTTGTGTATGAATAGAGAGAAAGACATCATCTAGTCCCTCTCTTTCCTTTTTAGTAAGTGCACTCATCGCCTTACTCCCCTAGTTTATTTATTTTTCTAACGGCCCTAATAATCTCATCATCTTCTAGTTTTCCTAACATCTGAATCACTACTCCAGCTGCTTGAGGCTTAGCACGACCGAGTTTCCAGTCTTGATATGTTCGCATAGATATTCCAAAGCGTAAAGCCATATCTTTAAGAGATATTTTTTTACCATTATTTTGAGACTCTAATGAGTTATGAAGGATATTAAATAGATCATCGATTTTCATAAAAATTATTATACGGAAAATATACTTAAATATACATTTTATTATGTTAAAAATTAGTAATATTGTATTTTTTATATAATATTATGTATATAATAGATTAAATATATAAGTAAATATACATAATATTATTTACTATATACGGAAAACCGTGTTAAATTTATATTTTAAAAGAGTCTGCTGTAAAATCTATTTTGAAATATGGTGTTTTAAAGTTTGAAAATGAGGGAGGTGAGAGTATTTAGCTCCCTCTTATAGTTGCATTAGTATTCTAAAAGGTCACTGTAGTCATATTTTGAAAAATCGAGATAGAGTTTCCCATTTTGTTTAATGATACGAATATCTTTTCCATAAACTGCTAAAAATCTCTTTTTGATTATTTTTTGTTGGTAATTTTCAAGATCAAGCGTTTTAAGATACTTTTTAAGTTCTATAATTTCATCTTTTTTAGTTTGAGAATCTTCGACAGGGATATCAACTGTTTCTACTTCATGTACAGTATCTGAAGTGTCATTGTTTTCAACAAGAAGTTTAGTGTTTATAAGTTCTAAAATGTTTTTGAGTTGTTCATCTTTTGTACTGTAAACATGTTCTATCTTAGCCATCTCATCACGGAGCATCTGCTCCTTATCATCTATGAGTTTATCTATTTTCTCTTCAAGTTGTACAATTTTTTCTTTAAGTTGTTGGTTCTCTTTTTGGTAAAGTCCTAAAACCATTGCTACGGTAGTCTTTGGTTTTGTTGGGACTTGTGCTTCTTTTTTAATGTTCTTACTCTGTGAAGTGTTCTCTTTTTGTGTTTTGTGAATTTCACTTCTCTTATCTTTTTCAAGAGAACTTCTCGTAACTATGATATAGGTAATTCCATCTTCTATTATATAGTTGAGTTTTTTACTACGAAGTTTTGAATTAATCATCTCTTTTGACATCTTGAAATGTTTAGAGTACTCATCTAATGTTAGTCTCATATTATCCCTTTATATTATTGAATTATAGTTTATATCTGGTGGATTTATTATACTAGAGTCTCGTAACCAGATTAGACACCCTTTTTTTATGTTTCCATGTTTATCTTTAAAGGAGTGAACACTAGATTTTTTGAGTTCTTGTCTTCTTAAAAGTGTATTAAAGTCCTTGTGAAGCAACAGAAAGTTCTTTAAGCTATCATAGGCAATATCTGAGATCATAACTGTTGAGATAGTAAAACTCTTAATCTCTAAGTATCTAGCACAATCATTGAGTCCATCACCTATAAAGTTTTTACTTCCAAGAATATCAGTGAACTCATTCACCTCTCCTGTATGTACAGCGATTCGGATACCTTCAAAATAGGGGTACTTTTTTGAGATATGCTCAGAAAAATGGTTAAAACTTAGTCCTAAAATAGCACCAAAACCTTTGAGTCGAGGATTTAAAATACAGTAAAATCCATCACCTGTAGAGACAAACCCTATGATAAATTTTGATAAAGGGGTATTCGAGTTTAAGAGCATTTTTTCTATCATTTTTTTAAAACTTTTAGTTAAAAAGATAACTATTTCTAACTGCTCAGCAGAAGAGAGTTGTGAAAAATTAATGATGTCAATAAGAACAATATCTGTGTTAATCGCTTTTGCTTGTAGTTTTGCCATATCACTCATTTTATCATAAAGTTCTTTTAAATGAACTTTTAAATATAATTACAAAATTAAATTTTTATAGAGGTGAGTTTATATGAGTAAAGGTATTTTAGATATTGTAAAACCAGGAGTTCTTTTTGGTGAGGATGTTCAAAAAGTTTATGATCATGCAAAAAAAGAGGGCTTTGCTATCCCTGCTGTAAATGTTGTGAGTACTGATTCTATCAATGGTGTTATAGAAGCTGCTGCAAAGGTAAACTCTCCTGTAATTATACAGTTCTCAAATGGTGGAGCGTCATACTATGCGGGGAAAGGTCTTAGTAATGAGAATGAAAAGTCAGCAATAGTAGGTGCAATCTCGGGAGCAATCCATACTCATATGATGGCAGAAGCTTATGGTGTAGCTGTAATCCTTCATACTGACCATGCTGCTAAAAAATTACTTCCATGGATAGATGCTCTTTTAGATGCAGGGGAAGAGTATTTTGAAAAACATGCAAAACCACTTTTCTCATCACATATGTTAGACCTTTCTGAAGAGCCATTAGAGTACAACATAAACACTTGTAAAACTTACTTAGAACGTATGAGCAAAATTGGTATGAGTATCGAGATAGAGCTTGGTTGTACAGGTGGAGAAGAGGATGGTGTAGATAACACAGATATGGATAACTCACTACTTTATACGCAACCAGAAGATGTATGTCTTGCTTATGAAGTTTTAGGTGCGGTCTCTCCTCACTTTACTATTGCTGCTTCATTTGGAAATGTACATGGCGTTTATAAACCAGGTAATGTTTCTCTAACTCCTAAAATTCTAGATAACTCTCAAAAATTCATCACTGAAAAGCATAATACTGATGCTAAACCTGTAAACTTTGTTTTTCACGGTGGTTCAGGTTCTCTTCCTTCTGAAATCACTGAAGCTATCGGTTATGGTGTTATAAAAATGAACATAGATACAGATACACAATGGGCAACATGGAATGGTGTTCGCGAGTATGAAGCTAAGTACCATGACTATTTACAAGGTCAGATAGGAAACCCTGATGGTGATGATAAACCAAACAAAAAGTACTATGATCCAAGAAAGTGGTTACGTGCTGGACAAGAGAGCTTAGTTGAGAGAGTTATTACGGCATTTAAAGATTTAAATGCTATGGATAGAAACTAAAATTACATTATTTTTTAATTTAGTAAAATAGTTCAATAATGAGTAGGTAATGAATAAGATTATAAAATTAAGTGCTGCAATTTTGGCTTTTATGATTATGACTGGTTGTCAAGAGGGTAACAGTTCTAAAGCCTATTTGGAAGATGGATATATCTCTAGTGGAATAAACTCTAATTCTGTAGTGTTTAAGGCAAAAGATAATGCTCTTGAACGTGAAAATAAGATTAAAATGGCAGAAATAGAGGCAAACTCTAAGATTGAAATAGCAAAAATAGAGTCATTAAAAGCTGTTGAAGTTGCAAAAATTGATAATGAAGCAAAAAAAAATATAGCTACTCAGACAGCAACAACTACTCTTGCCGTTACTAAGCTAGATACTCAAACAAAGAAGCAGCAAAGTATGATTAATCTTTATATTGCTATTGGATTTTTATTTATTCTTATGATTGCTATTTTCTTATGGTTTAAACATAAACATAAAACTTTAGAACTTAAAACAAAGCTAGAAGAGCAGCGTTTACAACATGAACTGGAACTTAAAAACAAAGAGTTGCAGGAGCAACGTATACAAAAGGTGTTAGATTTAGCAATGAGTGGACAGTTGTCGCAGGAGATGCAAAAAGAGGTAATAAACTCAATTACACAACCTGAGATTAAAGTCATTGAGTCAAAAAACGACTAGCTATTAAAAAGTGCTTGTACAAACAAGCCTTTTTCAAGCGATGTTAAAATACATTTTTTGAAAAAGATTGAGCTCTGTCTTTAACTGTTTTTTTTATAAATATCTTTGATACTCTCTGTCTCTTGATTCTCTATATAGTACTCTTGAAGTAGGTGGTTTAGTCTATTTTGATTAAAACGCCAATAGCGTTTACTATCAAAATCTTTATCGCTTTTCATGAGTGAGAAGAGTTCTTTCTCATTTAACATACCTTTTTTACTCTTAATAACCTTTACCATAAGTGAAAAGAGCTCTTTTTCTGAAGCTTCTGTTCTATCATCATCTTCAAGAGCTTTATTTGGTAGAAAAGCCCAAATCTTCCAGATACTCGCGACAAGAGAGAGAATAAAAAAAATCATCATCCATGTTGAAGTATTTATTTCCATTTATATCCTTTTTAAATATTTTGTAAAAACTATTTCAAGTTCATCACTATTGATTGGTTTGTCTACAAACCCATCCATTCCCGCATCTAAAAACATCGCTTTGTCTGCTTCTAGAACACTTGCTGTTAATGCTACTATAGGAGTAAGAATTAAGGCTTTCTCTCTATCTATAGCTCATGGAGAAGATGATTTACATATTTTTCATCAAGATTATGTGCTGAAAGTATTATAAGTGTGATGATTGGAATGGAAGTTATTAAAAAAAGTTTTGCTTTTATTGTAAATTTCATAAATAAACCATTTTCACATATTTGAGATTTTATTAATTATATCATAACAATTTTGTTAAAATTACATATTAGGAAAATATATGAATGATAAAGTATTTACAAAACCGATAAAGAAACAGTTTGAGTTTGATGCAGAAGTAGCTGCTGTCTTTGATGATATGTTAGAGCGGAGTGTTCCTTTTTATAAAGAGAGTCAAAAAATCACTCAGTTTTTTACACATAAGAACTTAACAGAAGGTGGCATTGTTTATGATCTTGGATGCTCAACTGCCTCACTGCTTCTCAATATCCATA